>CAIXSK010000001.1 GCA_903922075.1 uncultured beta proteobacterium
ACTCGCCTTCGTAAACCGTGTTGGCGCGGAACATCGGGAAGACGAAATCACGCACGAACTCTTCGCGCACGTCGTCGATGTAGATGTTCTTCGGCTTGATGCCGGCCTTCAGCGCCTTGGCGCGGGCCGGTTCGAGTTCTTCACCCTGGCCGAGGTCGGCCGTGAAGGTGACGACTTCGCACTTGTAAACATCCTGCAGCCACTTGAGGATGACCGAGGTATCCAGACCGCCCGAATAGGCCAGCACAACCTTCTTGATGTCGCTCATTTCCGTTTCCTAGTTTCGTTTAACCCTGCCGCTCAGCCCTGAATCCGGCCCAGCAGCAAATATTCCATCAACGCCTTCTGGACGTGCAGCCGGTTCTCGGCTTCGTCCCAGACCACCGATTGCGGCCCGTCGATCACCTCGGCCGTCACTTCCTCGCCGCGATGCGCCGGCAGGCAGTGCATGAACACGGCCTGCGGATTGGCCACGCGCATCATGTCGCCATCGACGCACCAGTCGGCGAAAGCCTTGATCCGCTCCTCGTTTTCGGCCTCGAAACCCATCGAGGTCCACACGTCGGTGGTAACCAGATCGGCGCCGCGGCAGGCATCCATCGGATCGGCAAAAATCTTGAAGCGGGCCGGATCAATCTTGCCAACCAGTTCCGGCTGAATCTCGTAGCCCGGCGGCGTCGACACATGGACCTTGAAGTCCAGCACTTCGGCCGCCTGCAGCCAGGTGTTGCACATGTTATTGGCGTCGCCAACCCAGGCCACCGTCTTGCCCTGGATGCAGCCGCGATGCTCGATGTAGGTGTAGATATCGGCCAGGATCTGGCACGGGTGGTATTCGTTAGTCAGGCCGTTGATCACCGGCACCCGCGAATTGGCGGCGAAACGCTCGATGATCTCCTGCTCGAAGGTGCGGATCATCACGATGTCGCTCATCCGCGAGATGACCTGGGCCGCGTCCTCGACCGGCTCGCCGCGCCCGAGCTGGGAATCGCGGGTGTTCAGGTAAATCGCCGATCCACCGAGCTGCTGCATGCCCGCCTCGAAGGACAGCCGCGTCCGCGTGCTGGCCTTCTCGAAGATCATGACCAGCGTGCGGTCGGAGAGCGGCCAGTATTTCTGGTAGGACTTGAACTGGTTCTTGATCCAGCCGGTACGCGCGAAGACGTATTCGAACTCTTCACGGCTGAAATCCTTGAACTGCAGAAAATGCTTGATGGCCATGATTTAACCTGCCAAAAACGCCTTGATCAGCGGAATGCTACGGTCGGCCAGTTCTTTTGCCTCATTTTCGCTGAAGGTCAGCGGCGGCAGAAGACGGACGACCTTGTCGGCCGTCACGTTGATCAACAGCCCCGCAGCCAGCGCCTTGCCGACCAGTTCGCCACACGGCCGATCGAGTTCGATGCCAATCATCAGGCCATGGCCGCGGATTTCGACGATGCCGTCAACGCCGGCCAGTCCGTCGGCGAACAACTGGCGGATCAGCGCACCGACCTTCTCGGCATTGGCCATCAGGCCTTCCTGCTCGATGCAGTCGATCGTGGTCAACGCAGCCGTACAGGCCAGTGGGTTGCCGCCAAAAGTCGAGCCATGATTGCCCGGGCCAAACAGCCCGGCCGCCTTGCCGCTGGTCATGCAGGCGCCGATCGGCACCCCGGAACCGAGGCCCTTGGCCAGCGTCGCGACATCCGGCTGGATGCCGGCATGCTGGTAGCCGAACCACTTGCCGGTGCGCGCCATGCCGCACTGCACCTCGTCGCAGATCAGCAGCCAGCCCTTTTCGTCGCACAACTGGCGCAAACCCTTCTGAAACTCGAGGGAAGCGAGATGAATACCGCCCTCGCCCTGGATGATTTCCAGCATGACGGCAACGATGCTGCTATTGTGCTCGGCGATGTTCTTGATTGCCTCGAGGTCGTCGTAAGGCACGCGCAGGAAGCCATGCACCAGCGGCTCGAAGCCGGCCTGCGTCTTGCGGTTGCCGGTCGCCGACAGCGTCGCCATCGTCCGGCCGTGGAAAGCCTTTTCCATGACGATGATGGTCGGCGATTCGATGCCCTGCTTGTGGCCATAGAAACGCGCCAGTTTGATCGCAGCCTCATTGGCCTCGCAGCCGGAATTGCAAAAGAACACCTCTTGCATGCCGGAACGCTCGCACAGCTTGTCGGCCAGCTGTTCCTGTCCCGTGATGCCGTAGAGATTGGAGGTATGCAACACGCGGCCGGCCTGAGCCGCAATCGCGGCAACCAGCTTGGGATGGGCATGGCCGAGCGTCGAAACGGCAATCCCGGACAAGGCATCCAGGTATTCCTTGCCCTCGGTATCGGTAATCCGGCTCCCCTGACC
>CAIXSK010000002.1 GCA_903922075.1 uncultured beta proteobacterium
CGCTGGGCCAAAGCCAAGGACATCGCGATGACCTGGCTGATCACCATCCCCGGCGCCGCCATCGTCGCCATCCAGGCCTACGCCCTGGTCCATCTTTTCATCGGAGGCACGCCATGAGCGAAGCACCCAGCCCCTCGGTCTTCCGCCGCCTGTTCGACCGCGTCTTCCCGAAAATGCCGGACTTCTTCTCGTTGCTCACCGAGCAATGCCAGCACGTCGGCATCACCGCCGGGCGCCTGGTCGAATTCATGGAAACCGGCGACGCCGCGGTCGGTTGCCTGATCCGCGAGGACGAGCACGAAGCCGACCGCGTCAAGATCCGCAACCTGCACACGCTGAACGAAGCCTTCTCGACGCCCATCGACCGCGAAGACCTCTACCGGGCGATCATCGACCTCGACGAGATCGTCAATTACTGCAAGACGACGGTCAGCGAAATGGAAGTCCTCGGCCTCGCCCCCGACAAGCACTGCCTGGAAATGGCCATGCACATCAAGCTCGGCACCGACGCCCTGGCCCAGGGCTACGCCCGGCTCGCCAAGGAACCCGCCGCCGCGGCCGCCGACGCCGACGCCGCGCGCAAGGCCGAACGCCGGGTCGAAAAAAACTACCGCCGCGCCATCGCCGAACTGTTCGTCGGCGACGACTACATCCACATGTTCAAGCGCCGCGAAATCTACCGCCACCTGTCCAACGCCGCCGACCGCATGGCCAACTGCGCCAACACGCTGCACGACATCGTCGTCAAGATGTGCTGATCTGAATAGAATGGACGCTCGCACCGAACGCCACCTTCGCTTCGCAGTCGAACCAGGGAGTCAGACCAAGGCTGCGGCGCAGTCATTTCGCCATCAGGGGGGATACGACAATGACCAATAATAATGAACGGCGCGCGCCCACGGACCGGCGCGACGAAGACAATGGCCCGCCGCACGGCTGGAAGGATAGGCGCCGGCGGACCGAGCGGCGCATCCCGGCGATCGAGGAACAGACGATTTCCGAGGACGAATGGGAGCAGTATTTCGGCGGAGGATCGCCGGCCAAGCCGGAACTCGTGCCGGCGGCCGAAATCGCAGCCACCGTCTTCGACAAGGTCCGCGACTGACCCGCCTTATTCGGCGACCACTTCCACCGTCTCGCCGGCAAAGCCGACGACCTGACCCGGTCTGATTTTTGCCCTTTTTCGGGTATCGACCGTAGCATTCACCGTCACCCGCCCCTCGGCGATGGCGGCATGCGCCGCGCCGCCGGAATCGCACAGGCCGGTGGCCTTGAGCAGTTGGTCGAGTTGAATGTACTCGCCGCGCACGGCAAAGGTAATGCTCACGATGCTTCTCCGATCAGGATCAGATGTACCCGGCACGGCCCGTGGGCGCCGAGAACGATGGTTTGTTCGATGTCGCCGGTGCGCGATGGCCCGGAGATGAAATTGACCGCCCGCGGCAGCTCGCCGTGTTCGGCACGGAGCAACGCGAAGGCGTCTTCCATGGTGGCGACGATACGCACCACCGGGACCAGCGCGATGTGCGTTTCCGGCAGCAGGCTGACCGTGGCCGGCGTGGGCGGTCCGGACAACAGCATCAGCGTGCCGGTTTCGGCGATGCCGCAGAAACAGCCGGAGATGCCAACCGTGTCGGCGTCGACCGCCGGGCGCGGCTCGACCACAAGGCCGGCGGCCGGCCAGTCCAGGTCGCCGAGTTCGGGCGTGGCCACCGCCCGGTTACCCAGGCCATTGGCCGCCAGATAGCCGGCGACGGCCGCCGGCACCTCGGCCAATGCAGAAACTGCCGTGACGGTGCTGGCCAGATATTCCGCCTTGGCCCGAAAGCGTTCGACCAAGTCGCCGGCCAGCGCCGGTTGCGGCCCGGCCGCCCGGGCGCTGAGCCAGGCTTCGGCCGCCGCCCGCCGGCCGGCGAAATCGCCCTTGCCGACACCATGCCGGACGCGGCCGAGGATTTCGTCGCGGGCGCTCATGCCACCCGGTTCTGCGGCGTGCCGGCCGCGAAGGCTTCGATGTTGGCGATCAACTGGTCGGCCAGCGTCTGCATGGCCGGCCGGCTGGACCACGCGACATGCGGC
>CAIXSK010000003.1 GCA_903922075.1 uncultured beta proteobacterium
GCTGGTCCGCCAGTTCCCCAACCTGACGCTGATCGATGTCGGCGCCATCCTCGGCCAGTTGCAGGCGGTGATCGGCCAGGTCGCCGGCGCCGTGCAGTTCGTCTTTCTTTTTTCGCTGCTGGCCGGCAGCATCGTCCTCTATTCGGCGCTGCTGACGGCCTTCGACGAGCGACGCTACGAACTGGCCGTGATGCGCGCCCTCGGCGCCCAGCGGGCGCAGCTGCGCCAGGCGCTGCTGGTCGAACTGGCGGTCATCGGCGGCCTGGCCGGGCTGATTGCCGCCCTGGGTGCCATGGCGCTCGGGGCGGTGGTCGGTCGCCAGGTGTTCGATCTGGAGCTGGCGATCCGGCCGTGGCTGCCGGTCCTGTCGGCAGCGGGCGGGGCAGCGCTGGCGATTGCCGTGGGCTGGCTGGCGATACGCCGGCTGATTGCGGTGCCGCCCTTGCTGGCGCTGCGCAACGGGGTTTAGAACTCATTGCCGATTGTGCGGTCAACGTGACCGCCGATGAAAATGGTCAGGGCACCTGACTGTTCGGAATGTGTATCGCTTTCTGGAAATGGCAATGGCCATTCCGGTCAGTCCCCTCAGGTAAAATAGTGTATGAATTCGAATCAGCCGTCTTTCAGCCAGCCGCCGCGTCCGCTCTTTGGTTACCGCAAATTCTGGGCCCACCGTTTCGGTCCGGCCCCCTTCCTGCCCATGTCGCGCGCCGAAATGGAGGCCTTGGGCTGGGATTCCTGCGACATTATCCTGGTCACCGGCGATGCCTACATCGACCACCCGAGTTTCGGCATGGCGCTGATCGGGCGCCTGCTCGAAGCGCAGGGTTTCCGGGTCGGTATCATCTGCCAGCCGGACTGGAATTCGGCCGCCGGCTTCAAAACGCTGGGCAAGCCCAACCTGTTCTACGGCGTCACCGCCGGCAACATGGATTCGATGGTCAACCGCTACACCGCCGACCGCAAAATCCGCTCCGACGACGCCTACACGCCGAATGCCGAGCCGAACAAGCGGCCGGACCGCACGGTCACCGTCTACGCCCAGCGCTGCCGCGAGGCTTTCCCGGGGACGCCGGTGATCGTCGGTTCGATCGAGGCCAGCCTGCGCCGCATCGCGCACTACGACTACTGGTCGGACAAGGTGCGCCGCTCGGTGCTGCCCGATTCGAAGGCCGACTTGCTGGTCTTCGGCAATGCCGAACGGGCCATTGTCGAAGTGGCGCATCGCCTGGCCAAGGGCGAGAAGATTGGCGACATCCGCGACCTGAAAGGCACGGCCTTCATGGCCTCGCCCGGCTGGTTGCCGTCGGACGAATGGGAGGCCATCGACTCGACCTCGGTCGATACGCCGGGTCCGCTGGTCAAGCACGCCGACCCCTACGCCATGGAAAATAGCCAAAATTTGCCATCGACCGTAGCATTGCCCGGCGAGCACGCCGTGCGCATCGTCTCCCGCGAGGAACGCCTGGCCGCCCGGCGCGACCGCCGCGCCCACACCGTCATCCGCCTGCCGTCCTACGAGCAGGTCAAGGATGATCCAGTGCTCTATGCCCATGCCTCGCGCACCTTCCACCTCGAATCCAACCCTGGCAACGCCCGGGCGCTGGTCCAGGCGCATGGTGACCGTGACGTCTGGCTGAACCCGCCGCCGATTCCGCTGACCACCGAGGAACTCGATGCGGTCTACGAACTCCCGTACGCCCGCCGGCCGCATCCAGCCTATGGCGAGGCCAAGATCCCGGCCTGGGAGATGATCCGTTTCTCGGTCAACATCATGCGCGGCTGTTTCGGCGGCTGCACCTTCTGTTCGATCACCGAACACGAAGGGCGCATCATCCAGAGCCGCTCCGAGGATTCGATCGTTCGCGAAATCGAGGAAATGCGCGACAAGACCCCCGGCTTCACCGGCGTCGTCTCCGATCTCGGCGGCCCGACCGCCAACATGTTCCACCTCAAGTGCAAGGACGAAAAGATCGAATCGTCCTGTCGCCGCCTGTCCTGCGTCTACCCGGATATCTGCGAGAACATGAACACCGATCACAGCAAGCTGATCTCGCTGTACCGCCGGACGCGGGCGATCAAGGGCGTCAAGAAGATCCAGATCGGCTCCGGCCTGCGTTACGACCTGGCCGTCCGTTCGCCGGAATACATCAAGGAACTGGTCACCCACCACGTCGGCGGCTACCTGAAGATAGCCCCTGAGCACACCGAGGAGGGCGTGCTGTCCAAGATGATGAAGCCCGGCATCGGCTCCTACGACCGCTTCAAGCAGTTGTTCGACCGCTTCTCGCGCGAGGCCGGCAAGGAGCAGTACCTGATCCCGTACTTCATCGCCGCCCATCCGGGGACGACCGACACCGACATGCTGAACCTGGCGCTCTGGCTGAAGAAGAACAATTTCCGTCTCGACCAGGTGCAGACCTTCATCCCGACCCCGATGGCGCTGGCGACGACGATGTATCACAGCGAGCGCAATCCGCTGCGCAAGGTCAATCGCAGCAGCGAACACGTCGGGGCCGTGCGCAACGGCCGCCAGCGCAAGCTGCAGAAGGCCTTCCTGCGCTACCACGATCCGGCCAACTGGCCGCTGCTGCGCGAGGCGCTCAAGGAAATGGGGCGCGCCGACCTGATCGGCAACGGCAAGAAGCAACTGATCCCCGCCTGGCAGCCCGCCGGAACCTGCGGTGCATCGGTTTCGCCGAAAACAAGGTCGCAAGCGAAACCGCCGCTGAAGCGTGGGGGACATGTGCAGCACAGCTCGCCGGTGCGGCGGTCGAGACCGGCAGGGAAGTAATGATGCGGGGGTAATGCTGCGGGGGTTTGACGGCTTGGGAGTAGTGGCGATACCCTGTTGAAACAAATCGTAATTTTCGTCAATCCAAAGCCATCGGTTCCGTTGTTTGTCCAGGGGAACGGCAATGCCGTCCGGGTCGGGACGGCAGGAGTTCAGATGTACACCGCAAGAAGACACAACCGGCGAGATTGTGGCGGCCGACGCACCAGCGATCAGCCGCACGGCTTCGCCCATCGACTCGGCCGCGTCTTCCTGAGCGCCTCGGTGCGCCGCCTGTCCTGGGAAGACCAGCGTGCACAGTACTGGACGCGCTTGCTGTTCTGTGGCCTGGCGCTGATGTATTTCAACGTCGGCGGTGAGATCCAGGTCCGCGCATGGGCCAGCCTGTCACTGGTCAATCTCGTCATGGCGGCCTATGGCCTGCAGATTCTTTTCTTCATGTGGCACGCCGCCACTCGGCCCCATGCCCCGTGGCGCCAGCATTTGACCATGTGGGTCGATATCGCGGCGGCGACCTTCGCCGCCTTGGCCGACGCCACCTTGAGTTCCCCCGGGTTCCTCGTCTTCCTGATGGTAATTCTCGGCAATGGCATGCGCTACGGCCTGGCCCTGTTCGGCGAAGCGGTGGTCGGTTGCCTGGGCGCATCGATCCTGATCGTCTGGCTGCGCCTGCCGGACTATCTGGGCATGTTCTCGGTCAGCGCCGTCTTTTTCCTGGTCTTTTTTACCATCATCGTGCTTTATTCCTACTCGCTGACCGCCAAGATCGAGCGGGCACGTTCCAAATTGGCCCACGAGCGCAACGTCGACGCGCTGACCGGGATGCTGAACCGCCGTGCCTTGATGGAGCGAGCCTCTGGGCTGTTCCAGTCCCCGGAATCGCATGGCGGCGAAATCGTCGTCATGTTTGCTGATCTCGATGGCTTCAAGGCGGTAAACGATACCTATGGTCATCATGTCGGCGATCGTGTGCTGGTCGCTGTGGCCGAGCAGATTCTCGACAATGTTCGCGATGTCGACCTGGTTGCCCGCTATGGCGGGGACGAGTTTCTGCTCGTCCTGCCACGCACCTCGCTGACCGGTGGTGAAATCGTTGCCCAGCGCGTGCGTCGCGGCATCAACGAATGGGCCCGGGAAAACAAGATCGATTTCAATGTATCGATCGGCCTGGGGTCCTATCCGGCGCATGGCCGCGACCTCCCGTCGGTGATCGCCTCGGTGGACAAGGCGATGTATCGCAGCAAGACCGTACACGGCGGAGGCGGCATACTCCACGCCGAAACGGCCCCGGTTGACGCCTGATTGCGCATCAAAGGCATTTTTCGCCAAGTTCCGGCGCATCCGGTAAACTCGCCGCGCTATTCACGAGAGAACCCCCATGACAACCCAGACGGACACCCCAACCACCTACGAAAAAATTGGCGGCGAAGCCACTGTCGGACGGCTATGCAACCGCTTTTACGAGCTGATGGATACGGTGCCGCAGTTCGCCGAACTGCGTGCGATGCATCCCGAAAGCCTGCAGGGATCGCGCGACAAGCTCTACATGTTTCTCTCTGGCTGGTTTGGCGGACCGGATCTGTTCGTCGAGAAATTCGGCCATCCGAAACTGCGGGCGCGGCATATGCCGTTCCAGATCGGTGCCCGCGAGCGCGACCAGTGGGTTGCCTGCATGGTGCTGGCTATGGAGGACGTCGGCATCGAGGAAGGCATCCGCGCCAAGTTGCTGGAAAATTTCTTCAACACCGCCGACTTCATGCGCAATAAGCCTGAATAGGGCATTGCAAACCGTCGCCGTGCCGCATTCCTTGCTGTCGCCACTGCTCGGCCTGTTCTATCGCGGCATCGAGCCGCTGGGCTACCGACCACGTACCCGGGTGCGTGCGCCGTTCATACCGCCGGCGGCCAGCCGCTTGGCGACCATGTTGCGAGAAGGCAAGCATGACAGTCTGCGCTTTGCCCTGAGCAAGCTGCACCGCAATAGCCGGCGCAGCAGCATCGAGGCGATGCTGCTGGTGCTGGACGACGCCGAGAGCGCCGATCGGTGGATCGAGCGTCTGTGGCGGTGGTACCGCGAAAGCCGCGAATTTCATGCGACCAACGCGCTGGCCTGTGGCCTGGTCAAATATGCCTGGCTGAAGCGCGGCAACGGGGTTGCCGATGAAGTTTCCGAACGCCGGGCGCAGGCGTTCCGTGAAGCACTTGAGGAAGCGGAGCGCCTGCTTGACATAGCGCTGGCCGCCCAGCCGGATGATGTCGATCTGCTTTGTCTGCGCCTGATCACGGCTCGTGGCCTCGGGCTGGAACCAGAACAGCAATGGGAGCGCTTTCGCGCCTTGATCGCCATCGACAGCGGACATTATCGCGGCCACCTCGCCATGCTGGAAAACCTCAAGACCAAGTGGGGCGGCAATTACGAGGCGATGATCCAGTTCGCCCGGAACCGGGCGAAACAGGTGCCGGATGGCCATCCTCTCAAGGCCTTGGTCGTCTTTGCCCACTTTGAGATGCGTAATACCCGTCACTCGGAGGGCGATCCGAATCCCGACGAGTATTTTTCGAACCCCGCCGTTGGCGACGAAATCGAGCGGGCCTGGCAAGAGTCCGTCAATTCGCCACAGTTCAAGGACGAATCGCACGCCGACGAGTTGCACAACCTGTTTGCGGCAGCGCTCTATCAGGCTGGTCGCCATGCCTCGGCGCGTATCGCGCTGGGGCTGATGGATGGCCAATGCCAGGAGATGCCGTGGGGTGCGATGGGCAGGACGCCGAAAGAGCAGGGCAATCCGGGTTGGGTGGTGGACCGGATTCAGGCCGAACTGAACCCTCTTTAACCAACTATTTTTGGCCGATCAATGGCTTGACAGGCAACAAAGGATGCTGCAGCGCAGCACCGGGTGCTAGAATATCGCCTTTGTCTTTCAGGCCGTCTTCCATGTCCGCACGTCCCATTCGCAACATTGCCATTATCGCCCACGTTGACCACGGTAAAACCACGCTGGTCGACCAATTGCTCCGCCAGTCCGGCACCTTCGCTGCTCACCAGCAGCTGGTCGAGTGCGTCATGGACTCCAACGACCTGGAAAAGGAACGTGGCATCACGATTCTTTCCAAGAACACCTCGGTCGAGTACGAAGGCGTGCACATCAACATCGTCGACACCCCGGGCCACGCCGACTTCGGCGGTGAAGTCGAGCGCGTGCTCGGCATGGTCGATGGCGTGGTGCTGCTGGTCGATGCCGCCGAAGGCCCGATGCCGCAAACCCGTTTCGTGACCAAGAAGGCGCTGGCTCTCGGCCTGCGCCCGATCGTGCTGGTCAACAAGGTCGACCGCGACGGCGCCGATCCCGATCAGGCGGTCAATCTGACTTTCGATCTGTTCGACAAGCTGGGCGCCACCGACGAACAACTCGATTTCCCCATCGTTTACGCCTCCGGTCTCAATGGCTGGGCAGCGATGGAACTCGATCAGCCGCGCGAAAACATGAAGCCGCTGTTCGACACCATCCTGCGCCACGTACCGGCCCCGGACACCGATATCGAAGCGCCGCTGCAGCTGCAGATCACCGCCCTCGATTACTCTTCTTACGTCGGCCGCATCGGCGTCGGCAAGATCAATCGCGGCAAGGTCAAGACCGGTCAGAACGTGCTGGTCATGTTCGGCACCGAAGAAGAAGCCGCCGAACACGAACGCACCCCGATCAAGGCCAAGATCGGCCAGGTCTTCGGTTACAAGGGCCTGAACAAGGTCGAGCTGGAAGAAGGCCACGCCGGCGATATCGTCCAGATCACCGGCATCGAGGATCTGGTGCTGGGCTGCACGGTGACCGATCCGGAACAGCCGGAATCCTTGCCGCTGCTGAAGATCGACGAACCGACGCTGTCCATGCAGTTCATGGTTAACACCAGCCCGCTGGCCGGCACCGAAGGCAAGTTCGTCACCAGCCGCCAGCTGCGCGACCGTCTGCATAAGGAACTGCTGACCAACATGGCGCTCCGCGTCCATGACACGCCGAATGGCGATGTGTTCGACGTCGCCGGCCGCGGCGAACTGCACCTCGGCATCCTGCTCGAAAACATGCGCCGCGAAGGCTACGAACTGGCCGTCGGCCGTCCGCGCGTCGTCAAGAAGACGATCAACGGCGTCGAGTGCGAACCGTACGAACTGCTGACCGTCGACGTCGAGGAAGACACCCAGGGCGGCGTCATGGAAAGCCTCGGCATGCGCAAGGGCGACCTGCAGGACATGGTGCCGGACGGTCGCGGTCGCGTCCGTATCGAATACCGCATCCCGGCTCGTGGCCTGATCGGTTTCCAGGGCGAGTTCATGAACCTGACCCGCGGCAACGGCCTGATGAGCCACGTCTTCGACGAATACGCCCCGGTCAAGGACGGTACGGTCGCCGAGCGCCGCAACGGCGTGCTGATCTCCCAGGACAACGGCGAAGCCGTCGCCTACGCCTTGTGGAAGCTGCAGGACCGCGGCCGCATGTTCGTCAGCCCGGGCGAAAAATTGTACGAAGGCATGATCATCGGTATCCACAGCCGTGAAAACGACCTCGTGGTCAATCCGATCAAGGGCAAGCAGCTGACCAACGTCCGCGCCTCCGGCACCGACGAAGCGGTTCGCCTGGTGCCGCCGGTCCAGCTCAGCCTGGAAGCCGCCGTCGAGTTCATCGCCGAAGACGAACTGGTCGAACTGACCCCGAAGTCGATTCGTCTGCGCAAGCGCTACCTGACCGAAATCGAGCGCAAGCGCGCTGTCCGCGGTTTGTAATCAGGCCAAGGCACACAAAAATGGCGGCCCGCTGGGCCGCCATTTTTGTGAGTGTTCAATTCACTACCAGATTGCGGGAAATCGATCCCGGAGAGCACGTCCAGGGACGCTTCCCCCTAAATGCTACGGTCGGCCAGATATTTTGCCGAAAATTCAGAAGCGTTGACCGGCCGGCCGGTCAGATAACCCTGAACCGTTTCGCAGCCCAGCGATTTCAGGAATTCATATTGAGCTTCGGTTTCCACCCCCTCGGCCACCACTTCCAGCGACAGGCTCTGCGCCATGGCGACAATGGCGCGCACCAGTGGTTCGCTGCCACCGGTTGAACCATCCAGGGGCAGGGCGCTGATGAACGAACGGTCGATCTTCAGCGTGCTGATCGGCAGGCGGTGGAGATAGGAAAGGGAGGAATAGCCGGTCCCGAAATCGTCGAGCGCAATGCGGATGCCAGCATCGCGCAGACGCATCAGTTCATCGATGCAGCCGCTGTCCGCATCGAGCAGCACCGATTCGGTAACTTCGACCTCCAGGGCGGAACTTGGCACGCCGGCCGCCTGCAGGCCGTCGATGATGTAGCGGGACACCGACGGGCGCCAAAACTGCCGGGGCGAGAGGTTGATCGTGATCGGGATCGGGTCGACATACTGCGTGCGCCAATGGGCAATCTGGGCAATTGCGCGATCGATGACCCATTCGCCGATGGGGAGGATCAAGCCGCTTTCCTCGGCGACCGGAATGAAGCGATCCGGTGGTATCTGCTTTTCACCATCGTGCCAGCGCAACAGCGATTCGGCACCGACGACCCGGCGGCTGACGGTATCGACCTTGGGCTGAAAATGGAGATCCAGCTGCTCGTCCTGAATTGCCCGGCGCAGACGAATCTCCAGGCCCATCCGGGAAACGACGCGCTCATCCATCTGCTGGGTATGCGTCCGGATAGTGTTTCCTCCCGCCGCCTTAGCCTCGTACATGGCGGTATCGGCGTGGCGCAACAAGGTTTCGCCATCGCCCGCGTCGGCAGGAAAGAGACTGACACCGATGCTGGCACTGGTGAAGTAATCCGTTTCATCGCCGGTAATCGGTGTGGCGATAACATCCTTGACCGTACCGGCAGCCAGAAAGGCCGCTTCAGCGTCGCTCAGCGGCGCCAATAGAACGATGAATTCGTCGCCCCCTTGCCGATACAACCGGGCATTCTTGGGCAGCTTTTTGCCAACGTGTTCGGCCACCAGTTGCAACAAGCGATCTCCGGCACGGTGACCCAAAGTGTCGTTGATGTTCTTGAAGCGGTCGAGGTCAAAAAACAGCACCCCGATCTGATGATGCAGAATCTTCGCCGCATTGATCGCTTCGTTCAGATGTTCGGCAAACAACAGGCGATTGGGCAGCCCGGTCAGCACATCATGCCGGGCAAGAAATTCCATTTCGTCCTGATGATTGCGGCGCTGCGTGATGTCGGTCACTGAGCCGACCATCTGGTAGGCTTGTCCTCGTCTGTCTCGTACCGCCAGGCCACGCGAGGCAATCCAGCGATACAGACCATCGCTGGCCAGCACACGGTACTCGCAATAAAAATACTCGCTCTCTCCTTTCAGATGCTGAGCGACTGCGCAATTGTAAGTAGCGACATCGTCGGGGTGCACCAAACGCAACCAGGCGTGGGTATCGGGCAGAAAATCCTCGTGATAACCAAGTATTTGCAGTAGCCGCCGCCCGACATGGAGTGCCTTGGTTTGTGGATTCCATTCCCAAAAGCCGTCGTGCGCAGCCTGCATGGCCATTTCATAAGCACGACTGACCGATTGAAAATGGCGCCATTCATCGATGGCGATCCAGGCGATCGCCAGAAGCACGAGAGTCAGCAACAATCCAGTCACGATTCCCGGTGCCAGCAGGTATGCCGGCAAGGCAATGGCTGCCGTGACTACTAGAGCGATCAGATGAAACTTGCGGTTGCCTTGCAGCAGCGATGACCAGTTCGGTCGGGATAACAGCAGGCCGGTTCCCGGCATGGTGTCAGCCGCCGGTCATCGACATAAAGCGAACGACCTGCGGCGCATCCATCTGTTGGGTAAAGTCGTGCCCGAACGGCTTGATGCCCATGCTGTCGACGATAGCCTGGCGCAAGGCAAGATCATCTCCTCCGCTACGCAGTATGCTCATCAGATTGGCGGCATCGTTCTGACCAAGGCAGGGATAGAGTTCGCCCTTGGCGGTAATCCTTACCCGGTTGCAGGTGTCGCAGAAGTTGTGGCTATGCGGCGAAATGAAGCCGACACGCGATTCGCTGCCGGGGATTCGCCAATAACGCGCCGGTCCGCCCGAATTCTCGGCAGAAGGGATCAGTTCGAAATGCTGCGCCAGCAGATCCCGGGTTTCTTCGGAGGAAATATAGGTATTGCTGCGACCAAGAATTTCACCAAGCGGCATTTCTTCAATGAAAGAAATATCGAGTTCGTTGTCGACCGCAAAGCGGACCAGGTCGACAAATTCGTCGTCGTTGGTTCCACGCATCATTACCGCATTCAGTTTGGTTCTCCGGAAACCGGCAGCGCGAGCGGCATCGATACCCCTCAGTACCTTGCTCAAATCGCCAATCCGGGTGATTTTCCGGAAACGCTCCGGCTTCAGGGTATCCAGGCTGATGTTGATACGTTTCACGCCGGCGGTACGCAACGGTCCAGCAAACCTGTCCAATTGCGAACCGTTGGTGGTCAACACCAGATTTTCCAGACCCGACATTGCCCCCAGGCGCTCGATCAGCCACATTGCGTCCTTGCGAACCAGCGGCTCCCCCCCCGTGATCCGCAATTTGGTGACGCCAAGGCCAACAAAAACCGAGGCTACACGCAAGCATTCCTCCAGGCTCATCACTTCCTGGCGAGGCAGAAAAGTCATGTCCTCGGCCATGCAGTAGGTGCAGCGGAAATCGCAACGATCAGTGATCGACAAGCGAACGTAAGTGATGCGTCGTCCGTATTTGTCGAGTAGCGTTCCTTCACTGTAACCCGTCGCCGGCATGGCGATTTTGGGCGTGAATCCTGCGAATCCTTCGGGTGTAACTTCGGGCTTCAGTGTTTCGTTTTGCATGGTGGACGGTGGCTTTCAACGGTCTGCAAAATACGCGGACGCGACCTCTGTGGGAAGATTATCGACCCGCCGTCGCTTCTCTACAAGTAGAGAGATCAAAAATCGAAAAGTTCGTCGAAAAATCGCCAAAGATGTTACCGAAGGCTGAAATGATATTATCATCAGCGATGATAAAACACCCGTTCCAACCGAGAGAGCAACAAATGCAGGTCAGACAGCGATCCAGAAATGCAAAAAGCCCAACCTTTGGGCTGGGCTTTTTGACAGGAAATTCTGGCTCCTCGACCTGGGCTCGAACCAGGGACCTACGGATTAACAGTCCGGCGCTCTACCGACTGAGCTATCGAGGAACAGAGATGCGCATTCTAGGAGTAGAATCCCCTACTGTCAAGCGTTTTGTGACTTTTTAACAACAATAAACATCAACCATGGACCCGAATCTCATCTACGCAAAAACCCCAACTGGCGACGAGGCAGTGCGTCAAAGCACACGTGTCGTCCAGCGTAATTTGCGCATGGTGCTGGTCCTGGTTGATGGCAAGGTGAGCGTCGCGGAATTGTCGGCGAAAATAGGAAATCCGCGACTAGTGGAAACTGCCTTGCGAGAACTGGAGGAGGGCGGTTTTATCGCGCCTACGATCGAGGCGGTGTCGATCTGGGAAGAAAGCCTGAAAGCAGCCCAGAACGAGCCTCCGCAATCCGCGGCATCGGCGTTGTCCGAGTTTTCGACATTCGGCCCCAAGTCGATTGGTGCCCAAAATACGCGGGCTACACAAAGTGCGGCCAGCAATTTTTCCTCTTTCGGCAAACCTATTCTGCCGACTACAAACGGTGTGGCAGCCACTGCCACCGCTCCAGAGCGCGTCTCGCCGCACTCCCCGGATTCCGATCATCACTCCGAAACACCCCGGTTCTTGCGCTTGCGTCCTGTCATGCTCGGCGGCGCAGCAATCCTTGCCACGCTGGTCGCTACGGCCTTGTTCTATCCCTACGAACAGTTCAAACCAGATCTTGAGGCAAGAGCATCGCAACTTGTCGACGCGCCGGTCAGGATTGATGGTGTGGCACTAGCGCTTTTTCCAAGCCCCCACCTTAAGTTGACGGGTGTCCAGCTAGGCTCGCCGGTCGATGGGCAAATCACCGAAATCCGGGTTTCATCGCCTTTTTCCATACTCGGTGGAGCGCCGCACAAGATATCCAGAATCGATATTTCGGGGGCTTCCCTACCGGCCAACCGCCTCGTATCGCTGCCTATGTTCCGTGGCGAACGGTTCGGTGACGGCAGTATTGAGGTATCAAGAATACAGATTGAACAGTCGCAGATTTCGCTGGGCGAACACCTTGCCCTGAGAGATCTCTACGGGAAAGTAGAGTTTCGTTCCGATGGCAAGATCGAGAAAGCCATTTTTGAAACGGCCGACCGTAGCCTTTTGGTCGAAGCGATCCCGAGCGCTACCGGGATTGGACTGAATATTGAAGGTCGTGCCTGGAAACCGGCGGGCAGTTCGATTATTTTTGCCTCCTTGCAGGCCAAGGGGTTGTTGCAGAAAGAGAAACTATTCGTCGAGAACATCGACACGACTTTCCTAGGCGGCCTGCTTCGTGGCAACTGGCTACTCGACTGGAGCAATGGCCTATCAATGGCCGGCGATGGATCGCTGATCCGGCTGGACAGCCGCAAGGTCAGCGAGGAATTTGCACCATCCATGAAGATTGAGGGGGATATGACCGGAACCGTTCGCCTGCGTTCGGTCGGGCGCGACTGGGAAACCTTGTGGCGCAACGCCGAGGCGATGTTGACCACAGAGATCACTCGGGGCGTTCTGTACGGCGTCGATCTCGGCGAGGCGGCTCGCCGTGCCGGTGGTTCGGAAGTTCATGCGGGGAGCACCAAATTTGACCGGCTTCGTTCGACGATCAGCATCACCCCGAAGCAGATAGTGGGGCGCGAAGTACGCATGGATGCCGGCATGGTGACAGCGAGCGGCCATTTCGTGGGCGAACGTACCGGCCAAGTCGAAGGGTCCATGGCAGTTACACTCCAAACCTCGGTATCGAGCCAACGGGCAGCGGTTCACATATTCGGCGTTCTGCCGAATTTGACCGCCACAGCCAACAAATAAAAAGGGCGGAACCTGAGTCCCGCCCTTTTGGGCATTACCGCTGGCCGGATTTCTCAGGCCTTGGTCACGGCCGCGATAGCCTTGGCGACATAGTCCAGATTCTTGGTGTTCAGCGCAGCCAAGCAGATACGGCCGGTCGACACAGCATAGATGCCGAACTCTTCGCGCATCCGTTCAACCTGGGCAGCCGTCAGGCCGGTGTAGGAGAACATGCCACGCTGCTGGGCGACGAAGGAGAAGTCCTGGGCGACGCCCTGGGCCTTGATCGCATCGACCAGACCGGTACGCATGGCACGGATGCGATCGCGCATGCCGGCCAGTTCGCTTTCCCACATCTGGCGTAGTTCGGCCGAAGCCAGCACACCGGCGACCAGCGCGCCGCCATGGGTCGGGGGGTTGGAGTAGTTGGTGCGAATGACGCGCTTGACCTGCGACATGACACGGGCCGATTCGTCCTTGCCGGCGGTGACAATGGACAGGGCACCGACGCGTTCGCCGTACAGCGAGAAGTTCTTGGAGAACGAGCTGGAGGCGAAGAACTGCAGGCCGGAAGCTGAGAAGGCGCGGACTGCCACGGCGTCAGCATCGATGCCGTCGGCAAAACCCTGGTAGGCCATGTCGAGGAAGGGCACCAGACCGCGTTCCTGGCAGATGGCGACGACTTCGCCCCACTGGGCGTCCGATAGGTCGGCGCCGGTCGGGTTGTGGCAGCAGGCGTGCAGGACAATGACCGAACCGGCATCGAGGCCCTTCAGGCAGGCCTTCATGCCGTCGAAATTGACGCCGCGGGTGGCCGCGTCGTAGTACGGATAGTTTTCGACGACGAAGCCTGCCGATTCGAACAGGGCACGATGGTTTTCCCACGACGGGTCGCTGATGTAAACCTTGGCGTTCGGATTTAGGCGCTTCAGATAGTCGGCGCCGATCTTCAGGGCGCCGGTGCCGCCGAGAGCCTGGGCGGTGATCACCTGGCCGTTGGCGATCAGGGCGGAATCCTTGCCGAGCAGCAGGTTCTGCACGGCGCTATTGTAGGCCGGGTTGCCTTCGATCGGCTGGTAGCCGCGCGGCAGCGCGGCCTTGACGCGGGTATCCTCGGCGGCCTTGACGGCGGCGAGCAGCGGAATCTTGCCGTTGTCGTCGAAATACACACCAACACCGAGATTGACCTTGGTGGTGCGCGCATCGGCATTGAAGGCTTCATTCAGACCGAGGATAGGATCGCGCGGGGCCATTTCCACCGCAGCGAAGATCGAAGAGGACATAGAGACTCCGTGGAATAATACGAACAGTGTCCGCACGGCCAAATAGCCGCACAACGAGAAACCTGTGAATTTTAACATGAGCGAAACCAACACCGTCACACCGGTTGTCTGCTACGACGGCAGCCCCTATCGACTGCATCAGCCATTTCCGCCGGCTGGCGATCAACCCGTGGCGATTCAGCAATTGGTCGAGGGGCTGGAAGATGGTCTGTCGTTCCAGACGCTGCTCGGCGTGACTGGTTCCGGCAAGACCTACACGATGGCAAACGTTATCGCCCGCACCGGCCGCCCGGCACTGGTCCTGGCGCCGAACAAGACGCTGGCGGCGCAGTTGTATTCGGAGTTCAAGGAGTTTTTCCCGGAAAATGCCGTCGAGTATTTCGTTTCCTACTACGACTACTACCAGCCTGAAGCTTACGTGCCTTCGCGCGACCTGTTCATCGAGAAGGACAGTTCGATCAACGACCATATCGAGCAAATGCGGCTGTCGGCAACCAAAAGCCTGATCGAACGCCGCGACGTGGTGATCGTCGCCACCGTATCGTGCATCTACGGTATCGGTGACCGCGATGAATACCACAACATGATCCTGACCATGCGGGTCGGTGACAGGCTGGATCAGCGGGCAATCATCAAACGCTTGTCCGACATGCAATACGAGCGCAACGAGATGGATTTCCATCGCGGCACCTTCCGTGTGCGCGGCGACATCATTGACATTTTTCCGGCCGAACATGCTGAGCACGCTATCCGCGTATCCCTGTTCGACGACGAGGTCGAGGCGCTGCAGTTTTTTGACCCGCTGACCGGCCATCTGCTGCACAAGGCCCTGCGCTTCACAGTCTTCCCGGCCTCGCACTACGTAACCCCGAGGGCCACCGTGGTTCGTGCCATTGAAGCGATCAAGGAGGAACTACGCGAACGTATTGACTTCTTTACCCACAACAACAAGTTGGTCGAAGCGCAGCGCATCGAACAACGCACCCGCTTCGACCTCGAAATGCTCGATCAGATCGGGTTCTGCAAGGGAATCGAGAACTACTCCCGGCACTTTTCCGGCAGAAAATCCGGCGAGGCGCCACCGACACTGATCGACTACCTGCCGGCCGATGCACTGATGTTCATCGACGAGTCGCACGTTTCCATCGGCCAGGTTGGTGGCATGTACAAGGGCGACCGCTCACGCAAGGAAAATCTGGTCGATTACGGTTTCCGACTGCCTTCGGCGCTCGACAATCGCCCGCTGCAGTTCAATGAATTCGAGGCGCACATGCGGCAGACCATCTTCGTTTCTGCGACGCCCGCCGACTACGAGCAGCAGCATGCCGGGCAGGTTGTCGAGCAGGTGGTACGCCCGACCGGTCTGATCGACCCGAAGGTCATCGTCCGCCCGGCATCGACACAGGTCGATGATCTGCTGGCCGAAATCGGCCAGCGGATCGCTGTCGGCGAACGTGTGCTGGTCACAACACTAACTAAGCGCATGGCCGAGGACCTGACCGATTTTCTCGCCGACAACGGTATCAAGGTGCGCTACCTGCATTCGGACATCGACACCGTCGAACGGGTTGAAATCATCCGCGACCTGCGTCTCGGCGAATTCGACGTACTGGTCGGCATCAACCTGCTGCGCGAAGGTTTGGATATTCCCGAAGTATCGCTGGTGGCGATCCTGGATGCCGACAAAGAGGGTTTTTTGCGCTCGGAACGCTCGCTGATCCAGACAATTGGCCGTGCAGCGCGCCATATCCATGGCACAGCATTACTCTATGCTGATACGATTACACAATCCATGCAGCGAGCGATTGCCGAAACAGGACGGCGGCGGGAAAAACAGATAGGCTTCAATCGTGAGCAAGGCATTACACCGCGGGGGGTATCGAAAAAAATCAAAGACATCATCGATGGTGTCTATTCCGCGGAATCGGCCCAGACCGAGCGGAGGGTAGCGCAGCAGCAGGCGGCCTACGAGGCCATGGACGAAAAAACAGTAGCCCGGGAAATCAAGCGGCTCGAAAAAGCGATGTTCGAGTGTGCAAAAAACCTGGAATTCGAAAAAGCGGCGGCTGCCCGCGACGAACTGTTCCGGCTCAGGGAACGCGTATTCGGTGCGGCACAGCACGACCCCGATGGAGATAGGACAACATGAGCTTTCGCGTGCTACTTGTCTGCATGGGCAACATCTGTCGCTCACCGACAGCAGAAGGCGTTCTCAGACATTTTATAAAAATCAATAACCTCGGTGATAAAGTTGAGGTTGATTCTGCGGGAACACACGGTTATCACGTCGGAGAAGCCCCCGACTCAAGAACCCAGCGCGCCGCGTCGGCCAGGGGTTACAACCTGTCGCAACTGCGTGCCCGCAAGGTGGCGCGACAGGATCTCGATTATTTTGACGTTATCCTGGCAATGGATAAAAGCAACCTCGATAATCTCAGGCGCCTGGCCAGTCCGGAACAACAGGAGCGCATCGGTTTGTTCATGGATTACTCCCGGAACTTCGATGATGATGAAGTGCCCGACCCCTATTACGGGCTGGGGCATGGCTTCGACCTGGTTCTCGACATGGTCGAGGATGCATCGCTTGGTCTAGTTGACGAGATCAAGAAAAAACTGGGCCGCAGCTAAAGCGGTTTTACACCCATAAAAACAAGGGGCACCAACGGGTGCCCCTTGTTTTTTGCGATAGATCAGGCTTTACTTGCCAGTTTCGACCATGACCAATGGTTCGTTGTCGGCGGTCTCGGCAACCGGCTTCTGCTTCCGCGGACGGCCAAGTTTGACCGGAGGCTCTGCCGGTGCCATGGCGACCGAAGCAGCTGAGGTCTGAACCATGACCAGCCCGCTTTCGGCCAGCGCAGCGTCGATATCAACTGGAGCGGCAACCTCGGCGGGTGCGACTTCGATTTTTTCCGTTTCCGGGGCATCGACCGTAGCATTCTCTGCAACAACAGGTCCCGGTACCGAAATCTCAACAACCGGAGTGGTTTCGAGTACGGTAGCTTGCTCGGTAACCTGAGCAACGGCTTCTGGCGCTTCGACCGCGACAACGGCTTCAATCGTAGCCGGCACAACGACGACGACCGGCTCCTGAGCCACAACGGGTTCGAAAGGCGCATCCGCTAAGGAAGCCGCTTCAGTTACCGGGGCGATGGCAGTGCTTTCTGCCTCGTTGCGACGTTCGCCACGGCCGCGCCCGCCACGACGACCACGACGACGAGCGCCTTGTTCTTCGTTGCCCTGCGCCTCAGATGCTTCGCCGCTCGGGGACTGAGCGATAGCTTGGGTTACTTTGTTTTCAACCGCTTCTGGCTGTTGGCGTTCGCGGCGCTCCTTGCGTTCTCCACGCGGACGACGCTCCTGGCGCTCGCCGCTGCCAGCAACTGCCTCTTCGCCAGGGGTCTTTTCGACGTT
Organism: uncultured beta proteobacterium; assembly: GCA_903922075.1. GTDB lineage: Bacteria > Pseudomonadota > Gammaproteobacteria > Burkholderiales > Rhodocyclaceae > Azonexus. Next base: position 17,461 of record CAIXSK010000003.1, read on the forward strand.
ACGATCGTTGCGGTTGCCGCGCTCCTTGTTGCGCTCCCCACGCTCTTCTTCACGCTTGTTGCCGTTGCGACCGCCACGACGGCCATCGCCACGGTCTCGACGACCTTCACCACGGCCTTCACGCGGCTTCTTGGCCGGCGCTGCCTCGACAACCGGCTCGACCGGCTTGGCTGGGGCACGGAACCACGAGAAAATCTTCGAGAACAGACCACCTTCACCTTCTGGTTGAGCAGGAACAACGGCCGGAGCAACTTCAGTCTTTTCAGGCAGGTTCGGTGCCGGTTGATCCGGCGAAATACCCTTGATGGCGGCCTCCTGGCGCGGCTTGGCCGCTTCCATCTGGGTCGCCTGCTTGATGGCTTCTTCAATCGGCATGTCGACCATCTTGTAGGATGGTTCGCGGACGTCGTCCTGGTTCAGGTCGTCGTGGCGCAGGCGGGTGATCGTGTGCGCCGGCGTTTCGAGGTGAACGTTCGGGATCAGCAGGATAGTAACCTTGTGGCGCAACTCTATGGCCTGGATGTCCGGGCGTTTTTCGTTGAGCAGGAATGTCGCGACATCGACCGGAACCTGGACATGAACGGCGCCGGTGTTTTCCTTCATCGCTTCCTCTTCCAGGATGCGCAAGATGTGCAGCGCAGCGGATTCAGTCGAGCGGATGTGGCCGGTACCGGTGCAGCGCGGGCAGGGGATGTAGCTGGTTTCGGCCAGCGCCGGGCGCAGGCGCTGGCGGGACAGTTCCATCAGGCCAAAGCGGCTGATCTTGCCCATCTGGACGCGGGCGCGGTCAAAACGCAGCGCATCGCGCAGCCGATTTTCGACTTCGCGCTGGTTCTTGGAGTTTTCCATGTCGATGAAGTCGATCACGATCAGGCCACCCAGGTCGCGCAGACGCAACTGGCGGGCCAGTTCTTCAGCAGCTTCGAGGTTGGTCTTGAACGCTGTTTCCTCGATGTCGGAACCCTTGGTGGCACGACCGGAGTTGACATCGACGGCAACCAGCGCTTCGGTGTGGTCGATGACAATGGCGCCGCCGGACGGCAGGTTGACCTGACGGGCGAAGGCAGTTTCGATCTGGTGCTCGATCTGGAAGCGCGAGAACAGCGGCACGTCGTCGCGATAGCGCTTGACGCGATTGACATTGCCCGGCATGACCGTACCCATGAAGGCGCGGGCCTGCTCATAGACTTCGTCGGTATCGATCAGAATTTCGCCGATGTCCGGCTGGAAGTAGTCGCGGATGGCGCGGATGACCAGGCTGCCTTCCAGATAAATCAGGAAAGCGCCACTCTGCTGCTGTGCGGCGCCATCGATGGCGGTCCACAGTTGCAAGAGATAGTTCAGGTCCCACTGCAGTTCTTCGGCCTGACGGCCAATGGCGGCGGTACGGGCGATCAGGCTCATGCCGTTGGGTACTTCGAGCTGATCCATGATTTCGCGCAGTTCGGCGCGCTCGTCACCGTCGACGCGACGGGAAACGCCGCCGCCGCGCGGGTTGTTCGGCATCAACACAAGGTAGCGGCCGGCCAGCGAAACGTAGGTGGTCAGGGCGGCGCCCTTGTTGCCACGCTCGTCCTTGTCGACCTGGACGATCAGTTCCTGACCTTCCTTCAGCGCTTCCTGAATCTTGGCGCGGCCGACTTCGGTACCAGGCTGGAAATAGGCGCGGGAGACTTCCTTGAACGGCAGGAAACCGTGGCGATCGGCACCGTAGTCTACGAAGCAGGCTTCGAGGGACGGCTCGATGCGGGTGATGACCCCCTTATAGATGTTGCTCTTGCGTTGTTCCTTGGCGGCGGATTCAATGTCGAGATCAATCAGTTTCTGACCATCGACAATGGCGACACGGAGTTCTTCCGCCTGTGTCGCATTGAATAGCATGCGTTTCATTTATTTTCGGGCTCCAGCGCACGGAAGCACGCGGCAACGAAACGCCCTGGCAGGCAGCGACTTTTCTTTATCGGGTTGCGTTCATATGAGGGCAAAGGCGACGTGAAGGTGCTGATCAACAAACGGCCGCGTGTTTTTTATTGAAATGCGCGACCTGAAAATTCCTGCAACGGGCAATCCGTGCGTGCTTACAGTGGGCTTATCCATTAACATCACTACTTTTGGTGAGTGAACTTAACCAGTCGTTTCACGTTGGTCTGGCCTGTGCAGTTGGCGCAGGTGAGACTTCGAGCCTGCCGCAGGGCGGTCGCGCTGTTAGCGCGAGGGCACAAACGGTCTGACGGTTCGGCATCTCTTGCAAACCGAGACGTAGAACGCAGGCAGTATATTAGAAAATGAACGTGGCAGGGAACAA
>CAIXSK010000004.1 GCA_903922075.1 uncultured beta proteobacterium
AACGCCGATGGCCGCCACATCGCGCACCCCGGGGTGCATGGCGACGGCCTCCTCGACTTCGTTCGGATACACGTTGAAGCCGGAGACCAGGATCATGTCCTTCTTGCGGTCGACCAGGAAGACGAAGCCTTTCTTGTCGACGTAGCCCATGTCGCCGGTGCGCAGGAAGCGGTCGGGGTGAAAGACCAGATCGGTCTCGTCCGGCCGCTGCCAGTAGCCCTTCATGACCTGCGGGCCGCGGATGCAGATTTCGCCGATCTGGCCCTGCGGCACCTCGCTGCCGACGTCGTCGCGGATCGAGACTTCGGTCGACGAAATCGGCAGGCCGATGGCGCCGTTGAACTCGTGCATGTCGAGCGGGTTGATGGTTGCCGCCGGCGAGGTTTCGGTCAGGCCGTAGGCCTGCAGCAGCGGCACGCCGACCACTTTCAGCCAGCGCTCGGCGACCGGCCCCTGCACCGCCATGCCGCCGCCCAGCGTAACGCGCATGGTCGAAAAATCGAGCTTGGCGAAATCCGGGTTATTGAGCAGCGCGTTGAACAGCGTGTTGACGCCGGTCACCACCGTCACCGGGTACTTGCCCCATTCCTTGACAAAGCCGGGAATGTCGCGCGGGTTGGCGATCAGCAGGTTCTTGGCGCCGACCATCAGGAAGGTCAGGCAGTTCGCCGTCAGCGCGAAGATGTGATACAGCGGCAAGGCCGTCAGGATCAGCTCTTCGCCCTCGCGGATCACCGGCTTGATCCAGCGGTGGGCCTGGGTGACGTTGGAGGCGATGTTGGCGTGGGTCAGCATCGCCCCCTTGGAAACGCCGGTCGTGCCGCCGGTGTATTGCAGGAAAGCGATGTCCTCACGGGCCAGTGGCACCGGCTGCCAGCCCTGTTTGCGGCCGGCGGCCAGCGCGCTGTTGAAGCGGATGGCGCCGGGGAGATCCCAGGCCGGGACCAGTTTTTTCACATGGCGGACGACGAAATTGACGATATGGCCCTTCAAACCGAGCATCTCGCCCATCGGCGTCACGATGACGTGTTTGACCGCGGTGTGGGCAATGACCTGGTCGAGCGTGTGGGCGAAGTTCTCGACGATGACGATGGCCGTCGCGCCGGAATCCTTCAACTGGTGTTCCAGTTCGCGCGGCGTGTACAGCGGGTTGCAATTGACCACGATGCAGCCGGCGCGCAGGGTGCCGAACAGCGCCACCGGGTATTGCAGCAGGTTGGGCATCATCAGCGCGACGCGGTCGCCCTTCTTCAGGCCCTTGCTCTGCAGCCAGCCGGCGAAAGCCATGCTGTCGGCCTCCAGCTGGCGATAGGTCATCTCCTTGCCCATGCTGATGTAGGCGACCTTGTCGGCATAGGTCGCGCAGGCCTGCTCGAACAGCGCGACCAGCGAGGGAATGTGGTCGATGTCGATCTCGGCCGGCACGCCGGCGGGATAACTTTGCAGCCAGATTTTTTCCATTTTTGTCTCCTCCTCTTTGGCCCATCAACCGCCGAGCAGCGCCTTCTTCAGCGAGGCGTCTGCCGGTTTCTCACCCAGCCAGACCTTGAGCAGCGCTTTCGCGAAGCCCGGCCCGGCCACCTTGCCGCGTGTTTCGCCATTCAGGCCGACGGTAACGCCGTCGGCCAGGAAATCAATGGCGATGGTATCCCCTTCCCGGGCCTTGCCGATAGCTTTCATGATGCCGGCAAGTTGCTCGGCCGGCGCCTTCATGTCGGCCAGTTCGGCCGCGCTGTGGTTGTTGCGCAGGCCCTCGTCCATGGCCGAGGCCAGCGTTTCGGCGTCGACGTCGCGCAACATTCGCATGAGCATGCGGCGCGGCTGCGGGCTATCGTAGATCGCCGCCGGCATCGTGGACTTCTGGCCGACGTAGAGCGCGCCGACATAGACTTTGATGAACAGTTTGCTGCGCACGCCGGCGCCGTTGAGCAGCAAATCGCTGCCGCCGATGCGCAGGCTGTCGTCCACCTTGATGCCGGCCACTTCGGCCGCGTGCAGGCCCGGTGCGGCGAGCAGGACGGCGATCAGCGCCGCCCGGCGAACACTTGTCGATGAAATCATGGTTTGTCTCCTCCACCGCTCTTCTGGCGGTAATGGTTTTTTTCGGCAATGTAGACCGTGCGCTCGACGATGGCGTGCACGGTGCCGTGTTTGTCTTTCAATTCGACCACGTAGGTCCGCTCAAGCTCCGGGTATTTGGCCAGTTCGGCCCGGATTTCGGCCACCTCCGCATCGCTGAGCAGGAAATCGGCGTACAGCGTCGAGAAGCCCGGCTTCTTGTAGCGGATGCTGGCCGCCTTGTCCCAGACGATGTAACCCTTGCCCAGCGCCGCCATCAGCATCATCGGATGCGCCCCGTCGGTGATTGCGAACAGCGAACCGCCGTACAGCGAGCCGACGATGTTCTTGGTCCGCCACGACAACGGCAGATGGATGCTGATGTGACGCAAGTCCGGCGAAACATGGACGACCCGCCCGCCGGTGCCGCGAAAGGCCGGATGGAAGTTGAACCCCAGCCGCACCATGCGGGCGCGCCAGACGGGAGGGAGTTTGGCCAGCCAGGCGGGTTTCATGAGCGAGTTTCGAGTCGGTAGTAGCGAGTTGCGAGCACGGCCAGCGGATTTCCCGCGCCGTCAGGGCGCTTTGCCCGGAATGCTACGGTCGGCGGCAAAAAACGGCCAAAATCGAAAATACTCGGGGCCGTTGCCAGACGCTGGCGCATCGTCACAGCCGCTCGAAAATGCCGGCGGCGCCCATGCCGGTGCCGATGCACATGGTCACCATGCCGTACTTGCCGCCGGTCCGTTGCAGGCCGTGGACGACGGTCGCCGTGCGGATCGCGCCGGTCGCGCCGAGCGGGTGGCCGAGGGCGATGGCGCCGCCGAGCGGGTTGATCTTTTCCGGATTCAGC
>CAIXSK010000005.1 GCA_903922075.1 uncultured beta proteobacterium
AAGCCGTTGCGGTCGGCGTGGGCGGAAGCCTTGACCAGCTTGCCGGTCTTCGGATCCTTGTACTCGAACAGCACCACCGAATTATTGCCGGAGAAGTCCCAAGCGTCGTTCGGGGTGTGCTGGAAGAAGCCCTTCAGCTCGCCGGTGCTGGCATCGACATAGGCCTGACCGGAAGTGAACAGGCTATCCCAGTTACGCGGATCGTCGCCTTCCTTGGTCCGGTGCCAGGTGTTCCACGGTGCCGGGTTGCCGGTCCCGATGACCACCATGTTCTTGTCCACGTCGTAGCTGGCCGTCTGCCACGGAGCGCCGCCGCCGTGGTTCCAGGCGTCAACCTTCTTGCCGTCCGGACCTTCCGGCCAACTCGGCGCCTTGGCGTCGCCAGTCGGCGTGCTGTCCTTGCCGTTCAGACGACCCATGTGGCCTTCGACCATCGGACGAGCCCAGACCTCTTCACCAGTCTCCGGATCGCGGGCAAACAGGTAACCAACAACACCAAACTCGTCACCCGAAGAACCATGCACCAGCAGAACGCGGCCAGACTTCTGATCCTTGACGATGAACGGCGCGCCGGTCATCGTGTAACCAATCTTGTGATCGCCCCACTTCTTCGACCAGACCACCTTGCCGGTGTCCTTGTTCAGGGCAACCATGCCAGCATCGAGCGTACCGAAGTAAATCTTGTCGCCATAAATGGCCGGACCGCGATTGACCACGTCACAGCACGGACGGATATCTTCCGGCAGGCGATGCTGGTATTCCCACAGGCGCTTGCCGGTACGGGCATCGATGGCGAAAATCCGCGAATAGGAACTGGTGGCGTAAATCACGCCGTCATGAACCAGCGCCTGCCCTTCCTGACCGCGCTGCTTCTCACCGCCGAAGGAAAAACTCCAGGCCGGCAGCAGATTAGCTACGTTGGAAGTATTGATCTTGGCCAATGGGCTGTGGCGCTGAGCTTTCATGCCCAGACCATAGGTCAGCACATCGCCAGTCGTCTTGTCGTCATTGACGATGTCCTCCCAGGACACCTTGGCCCCTGCGGCAACCGCAGAGCCGCAGAAGGTCGCCGCCACCAGCGCTGCAATGATGGTCTGACGGGAATTGAACCGGATTGAATGCATTGTTCTTTCGTCTCCTATGAATTGGTGTCGCTACGTGCCCGAAATGCTAGGCCTCCCCATCCGTCTCGACAGGTCAGGCCAGTATAGGAACGCCCCAAGTCACGGTCTCGGGAGCATCGCCCCGACAAGTGCGGAATTCTTCCCGGTGCAATCGGGCATATTGCCCATTCAGGGACACCTCGCCGTGACAACGACAAGAAACGACAGAAAGACCGCCAAACGAAGGAGACGATCTAGAACAGTAAAGAAAACGCCCTCCGAAGAGGGCGTGGGAAACAGGAAACCAGGGAATGTTTCCGGAGAAACTTAACGTCCGGCCGGCTTGCCGAATTCGTAGCGCACACCGATCCAGGCAGCACGGGGAGCGCCTGGCGCCACCAGTGCGGAGAAATCGTCGTCGCCACCCATAAAGACCCCGTTGGCAGTAAAGAAGGTCTCACCCAGCATGCCGCCGGTGTAATACCTCTTGTCGAACAGGTTATTGACCTTGGCAAAAACCTGCCAGCCGGTGTTGCCGATGTTATAGCGGGTATCCAGGTTGACGACGGCAAAGCCGCGCACCTTGGCGCCAGCTCCCTGGTGATCGTTATTCTCGTTACCGTGTGAATACTGGCTGGAGAATGCGATGACGTTGGCACCGACGGTCCACCGTGGCAGCGCCTCCCATTCGCCACGCAATTTGAACTGATGACGCGGAATACCGGGGATGTAATCACCCTTGCCGACGTGAATCACCTCAATGTCTTCGCCATCGGCATCAACGCCGATCACCTCTCTGGAGGAGTTAACTTCCGACACTAGGTCGAATCGGCTTTGGTAGGTAGCCTTGACATAGCTGTAGCCGGCATACCAACGGAACTTGCCGATTTCTCCATTCAAGCCCAGATCCAAGCCAAGGCGACGGGTCTTGCCAACGTTGTCGAAATACCCAGCGCCGCTGGAGTTGGCGGCAATGAACTGAATATCGTTGGTGTTCTCCGTGCGATACAGGCTGGCGCTATAGCCAATCCCGTTCATGACCTTGCCACGCACGCCACCTTCGAAGGTCTTGGAGACCACCATATCGAGCGGCGGGTCGCCAGCCATGGCATTCGGCAGTTTGCAGGGTTGGTCCGGATTGGCGCAGCCTAGTTCAATGGCGGTCGGCGCTCGACTGCCTTCGTTATAGCTGGCATAGAACGACAGCGTCTTGCTCGGCGTAATCGCCAGACCGACGGAAGGATTGAAGCGTTTGAAGCTATGGTTGCCAGTCAATGATTCGGGATCGCTGGCATCCGGGATCAGCCTATCGCGGTTCTCCACCCGGGTATGGTTGAAGCGACCCGACAAGGTCAAGTGATAGACATCGTTGAATGAGAAGGTATCAGTTGCGAACAGGCTCCAGGTCCGGTTGACGCCGCGCAGGCCCACTTCGGCCTCGTCGCTGAAAATGCCGGCACCGTCGACACCGCGGCTGGCGTTGATGTTGCCGAACTCGGTGGACTGTTCAAAATCGGTCCGGCTGCGGTCAAACCCAAGGCCGGCAATGAACAGGTTCTTGTGGCCCAGCAAGTCCTGATTGAAATTGATCTGTCCGGTGACCCCATAGCCGATGCGCTTCGACTTACTACGATTGAGCGCGCCACCACAGCCCGACTCCGCGTCTTCCGGATCCGCAAAACTCGCGCAGTCCGCACTGAAGTCGTCCTCGTCTACGTCGTCGTTGACATCACCATTCAGGGTGTTCGTGCGCGCATTACGATAATAGGCATTGACGCTGAACATGGTGGCGTCATTGAACCAGTGGCTTCCATTGAAATTGAGGAAGGCCATCTTGTTAATCGTCTGGTCCGGCTTGGTATTGATGGCATCCCAACCCTGGGCGCTCAAAAACTCCTTCTGTACCAAACCGTTGCCGATTAGGTTGTTATCGGCCAGCGACATGGTCAGGCTGAGATCGGTCGCGTCATTGCGCCAGCCCAACTGGCCGAACATCTGGCGTACTTTGGAGGGCGACGCATCGCGCCAGCCATCCTCGTCGAAATAATTGCCGGCAAAAAAGTAATCCACGCCGTTGGCTGCTACACCGCCATATTCCGCTTGGGCGTTGTAACGCCCCCAGGAGCCGCCGGAAAATTCCACGGCGCCGCCGCGGTGCGTATAGCCGCGCTTGGTCTGCATCGAAATGGCGCCGCCCAGCGTATTGAGGCCGAACATCGGATTGGACCCCGGCATCAGAGACATGTTGGCCAGCGCGTTCATCGGAATGAGATCCCAGCTAACCACATCACCAAACGGCTCGTTGATGCGCACGCCGTCCTGGTACACGGATAAACCCTGCGGGGTACCGAGCAACGGCGAAGCCGTGAAGCCACGGAAATTCACATTGGGCTGGAAGGGATTGTTCTGGGTTTCATTGACGTTCACCCCTGTCATGTTCTGCGCCATGAAATCCGCGATGGTCAGGCTGCGCTGCTCTTCCAGAGCCTTGCCCTTGACCGTCTGCACGTTGGCCGGCACCTTTTCGAGCGGCAAACCAATTCCATACAGGGGCGTGGTGCCGACGATCTCGACCGTTGGCAACAGTGTCGCCGACTCCGCCCCAACAACGCCTCCTTGATACGCCGCCAGCACCGCCAGCGCCAAAAAGCGCGGACGAAAACGCGAGGTTCCGCTCCCCACAGCGAAATGCAACTTCATATAGTCTCCGAAAATCTTAGAAATAAAGAGGTGTGCGGATTTTCCAGGAATACCGGCGGAGAATCCCGGGAAATCTTCCCGCTGTTTAGGTATCCACAAAACAGCTACCGAGTATCGGCTAGCGGGTATGAAAACTGCTGGACAAGTTCTTTCAACTACACATCCTTGCCACGTGGATCTCAGAAGACGTCTGGTCGGTTACCTTGGCACCCTGCTCGCCGGGTTGTTCCTGATGGCTCTGCTCGTGAACCTCTACTCGCTGCGCAGCGACATCAATACAGAGGTTGCCGCCTCGGAACAGCTGGCGAAAATCCTGCTGGATGCCAGCAGCCTGGATCATCACCAACCTCCAGAAGAAGCAGTATCGCGCCTGCGTACGCTGATTGATGCTGCCCCGTTGCGCCACTTGCGCATTTCAGTCGAAGAACCCGACGGCCCTGCCTCCACTGACGCAGCTTTCATTCAGCTCGCCCAAATACTTGGCATCACTCCGCCACCAAGCCCGGTCAAACAGGTCAAGCTCGGCCAGCAAACCTTATATATCGCCCCCAACCCCGGCTCGGAAATCGAAGAGCGCCTGGGCGATACCGTTCGCCTGTGCATCACATTGCTGCTCTTTTCTGGAGCGACACTCCTTGTCGCCTGGTGGTCTGCCCATCGTGCCCTGGCACCCGTACGCGAACTGGAAGCCGGTTTGCAACGCTTGGCTGATGGAGAACCGGATGCTGCCCTACCCCCATTCGACCTGCGGGAATTCAGACAAGTAGCCGGTGCCATCGACCAACTTGCTTCGGCGCTCAAGACCTCCCGTGCAGCGCAAAAGCAACTTGCCAAGCAATTGATCCAAGTCCAGGAAGAGGAGCGCCGGACCTTGGCAAGGGAATTGCATGATGAGACCGGCCAGACGCTGACGGCCATCGGTGTGACAGCGGCATTTCTCGAACGCAATGCCTCCACCCTCGACAGTCAGCGAATTGTCGAATGCGCTCAGGAACTGCGGCGCGACGTGCGGACCAATGGCGAACAATTGCGCGTAATGCTCAAGCGACTGCGGCCCCATGGCATGGATGCCGAAGGCGTAGCCGGCGCTTTGCGCGAATTGATTGCCAGTTGGCAGCAACGGAATGTGGGGATCGATTTTCGATTGGATATTCCTGCCCGGCTGCCGGCAATGAAGGAGGAGCAGGCATTGGTGCTGTATCGTGTTGTTCAGGAAGCGCTGACCAATGTTGTGCGCCATAGCGAGGCACGCCATTGTGTCGTCAGGATTCACCCGGAGAACGGGGCTTTGCACCTGCAGATTGACGATGACGGCAAGGGCCTGCCCAGCACCGGGGAAACCCGGCGTGGCGGCCTGTTGGGAATTGAAGAACGACTGGAGATGGTGCAAGGACGATTGGCGCTTCAGACCGGGCACCCCACCGGCCTGCATCTACGGGTCGTTTTGCCCTTGAACGAGACACAGAAGGAGGAAGCATGATTCGCGTAATTCTGGTCGACGACCACGCCGTGGTGCGTACGGGATATCACCGCTTGCTCGATGCCGAACCAGGCATCCAGGTTGTCGGCGAAGCCGCCACCGCCGACGAGGCAAACGCTCTGGTGGTGAGGACCGAACCCGACGTAGCACTGGTTGACCTCAGTCTCAAAGGCAGCAGCGGCATAGAAGCGATCCGCGGCATGCTGGCCAGACAACCCAGGTTGAAGGTCCTGGTTCTCTCGATGCACGACAGCGCCGGTCACGTCACCCAGGCGCTGCGTAGCGGCGCCCACGGCTACCTGACGAAATACTGCGAACCCGATGACGTGATCAGCGGCATCCGGCGCATCGCTGCCGGCAAGCGGGTCTTCTCGCCAGAGATTGCCGAGGTACTGGCACGCGAGGCCATCGAAGGAGACGCCCCGCTGGCGAACCTTACCCCACGCGAATTCGAGGTCCTGCGCATGCTGGTCCAGGGAGAATCAGCGGGCGACATCGCCAATTCCATGCAACTCACACCCAAAACAGTCCTCAACTACCTTTCGCTAATTCGCCAGAAGCTGGATGCCGATAGCGACTTCAAACTGCTTCATCTGGCGGCACGCCACGGATTGGTAGACATCAGCAGTACAATTGAGGCATAACGATTACACCTATTTACCGACCGGAATACCGATAGCCTTCGATCCCGGCCCGCAAACCACTTTAACAACCGCTCATCAGGAGGAAAGCAATGTTTAATAACCGAATTCTCGTCAGCCTGCTGGCTTGCAGCCTGTTCAGCCCGCTCGCCATGGCCGATGCCAAGAAGGATGCTGAAATGCTGAAGCTGGCTACCACCAGCGGTTGCATGACCTGCCACAGCATCGAAGCGGGCAAGCCGGGCCCGGACGGCATGAAGCCGATCGGCCCAGCCTGGAGTGAGGTCGCCAAGCAGTACAAGGGCAAACCGGGCGCTTCTGAGTTCCTCACCCGCGTCGTCCTGGAAGGCTCCAACCCCTATAGCAGCCACTGGAAGGGCAAGGTCAGCGGTCTCTCCATGCCGCCCAACGCCGTCGCCATTACCGAGGGCAACGCACGTCAACTGGTCAACTGGATTCTGGCTATGTAATTCTGGCTACGCCAGAGTAAGCAACCGGCCCACGTGGCCGGTTTTTTTACGCCAAAAATCAGTTGAAGCAACAGTTTTGTGCTCCAGTGCTGAACAGATGTTGCGGATTTGACCACGAACAGGCACGAACGACCTAAGCGATTCGCCACAACAAACAACACAACACATTGATTAATATATATTTAATTTGATCAACACAAATCACGGACAGCTGGCACACGGCGTGCACTATTTTTATCAAAGAAACGACAGACATCGGCATCCGAACCGCCGTCACTGCCTGTCAAGCATCATATTATTGAACAGCAACCCGGAACACTGAATACACATATGCGTTACGCCTCACCAGGCACCGCCAGTCTCGAGACTCCCCAGGCCAATTGCGCCAGGAAGAATAGTGTCGAACTGCCGTCGGTCGTAACGAATACCGGCAAAGCAAGGAGCCGCTCCGTGCACGCGAAAGGCGCAATTTTCGCCCGCCGCGCTCAGCGAAGCCTCCGAAGAATCAGCCTTGAAACCAATTTGATGACGCCCCGGCAGGACTCGGCCGAATATCAAAGGCCCGTGAGGAACGGACCAAAGCATGGGCGCATCTAACCCTGCATCTCCTCCACTGGCCCATAAGTTTGCGGGCAACTCTTAGGGGGCGGGCAACCGCCCCCCTTTTTCCGGAGACTCGATGAACGAGCATGTCAACCAAAGCGTCAACGGGTTCGTTTTAACTCGTGGAACACAGACATGGCTTGGAGTTGATGTTTTACCAGTTAGGCAGCCGTGTCGCCTACTGCGATTCACCTAGCAACCTAAAAATGGCCACTACAAAGCCCACTCACCGTTATTCAATGGGCTAAAGCAGGTAGCCAGAATTTTCTGAACAACCCAAAGGAAGGCAAATGAAAAAGCTAATCACCACCGCCCTGTTCGCCGTTGCCACATTCGCCATCAACGCATCGGCACATGCCGCCGACGGCGAGGCCATTGTCAAGAAGGCGCGCTGCGTCGCCTGCCACACCGTAGACGCCAAGCGCGTCGGCCCCGCCTACAAGGAAGTTGCCGCCAAGTACAAGGGTGACGCCAAGGCAGCCGGTATGCTTTTCGAGAAGGTCCGCCATGGCGGTTCAGGCAACTGGGGCAATGTCCCGATGATCCCGCACGGCGAAGACAAGATCAGCAACGACGACCTGCACGAAGCCGTCAAGTGGATCCTGTCCCTGCATTGATTGCGACTCGCTGATCCACGGTTCAGCACAATAAAAAAACCGCGACGCTTACGTCGCGGTTTTTTGCATTTTGGAGGGGCTGACCGTAGCATTTGACTATGACTTTAGTCAGGCAAACTGCTCAACCACTGCTTCGTTGCGAAACAGCACGCTGAATAATTAAACACCACCCCCGGGAAGCATACGACGCAGGGTGCCATCGCCTTTGATAGCATGCTTGACCGCTCCGGCGACGTGCAGAACCACCAACCCCGCTCCTCCCCAGACAAATACCTGATGAGCGAGCTTGAATACAGCGTTGATGCCCTCATCCGGCCACCCTGCCTTGATGATCTCGAATCCGAAGAACTTGAGCGGATAAGAGCTGAAGGACGACGCAAAATAGGCCGATAGCGGCGCACAAAGCAGGAAGATATAAAGCAGACGGTGCGTTAATTGAGCAAGCTTGACTTCCCAGCCCTGGCCTAGCAGTGCAGGTGCCGGGGTGCGGTGGCGCCAGCCAAGGCGAATCACCACCAATAGCAAGGCGACAAGCCCCATCGATTTATGCAGCCCGTAGGCAGCCGTACGCTCACCGCCTTTGGGCATGTCGACCATGGTCCAGCCGAGCCAGAGCAACCAGAGGACGATGGCCGCCTGAGCCCAATGCAGAACGATCGCCGGCAAGGAATAACGTTTCACGTTCATCAGCCTGCAACACCCGTAAGCTGCGGGGCGATCCCGACAAGCGTTGCCGCTGCGTAGCGAGCACCGAAAACCGGGCCCCGCCGGAACAACGGGCTAGCCGCTGTTCCGGCAGAGATCGCCGGTTTTTCCATAACCCCAACCGGAGGCAAACTCATTTCAGGCGGGGGAATAGGTGATGCCATGCCGCTTGAAGATGGCGGCGACGGTGCCGTCCTCCTTCAAATGGGCAAGAACCTCGCCAATGGCGTGAGCCAGTTCCATTTCCTCGGCCTTGACCGCCATGCCAACCGGCCAGCTATCAACCTTGAGCTCGGCAAATTTCTGATCGTCGAGCACGATTCTGGACTGCCCCTTGAGCGCGGCTTCGAGTTCGGCACGGGGTGCCAAAACTGCGGAGATCGATCCGTCGACCAAGGCTTTGGCGGCTTCGGCAATCGTCTTGAAATGCACGACGTTTTCACGCAGGCGGCCGTTCATGGCCGAGAGCAGGAAAGCATCGGGCAGGGTTGCAATTTCGACCCCTACCTTTTCGCGCGTAAAAACCTCGAGAGCAACGACTGCCGAGCCCGACAGCGGATTCGGGATCCGCTCCGGATTGCGTGCCAGTGCCAGCGTTTCGCGATGATAGGGTCCGAAGATACGAACCTTGTCATTGGTCTTGGCCAGATGCTGATCGACCGGCACGTGCATCATCACATCGGCTGGCTGAGTACCCAGGTAATGGCCCTTCCAGACCATGTTACGCAGGTCATCATTCATGTCCTCGTCGGCATTGAAGCCGACGACTTCTGGAACCAGCCCGAGCTTCTCGGCAATGGCGCGTCCGATATCGGCGTCGATGCCCTTGCCTTCACTCGAATAAGGCAGGAAGTTGTTATAGACCGCAATGCGCAGGCGCCCGCGCTTGCGGACAGACTCCGAAATCTCTGCGGCGGCCGGCAGCGCGGCTGCCATCGGCAACGCAGCCAGCGCCTTCAACCAGAAACGGCGATTACTCTTCATGTACGGTTTCAATATAGGAACGGATAGCCCACATGGCTTCCTGGCTCAAAGTATGTTCGAACGGAGGCATGTACACACGGCCATCACGAACCGAACCCTTGCGGATACGCTGCATGAAGATTTCGTCGCCATCATCGCCCAGCGGCAGATAGCGCAGATCGGGGGCGATACCGCCGGAGATGGCTTCCAGGCCATGGCAGCGGGCGCAGTTCTGGTTGTAGGCAGAACTGCCGATACGAATCGCAGTCTTATCCTTACGGTAAGGATTGCTCTTCAGAAAATCTGCACCCAGGTTCTTCAGGCCCGTGGTGTCGACAGCTTGCGGCGTCACATCACCGTGAGCAAAAACCTGCGGAGCGGCCACGCTGATGAAAAGAGCTGCCGCAACAGCACCGAGGTGTCGGAAGGGATGTTTCACAATGTCTCCTTTGATAGGTAAGGGTTGCTACTAAGCCTGCACTGCACTGCAAGCGTTGTGCCAGGTAAGCCTGACAGAGTATCAAAACAATTTCCGGAAAGCCATTTGAGCATAGAGTGAAAAACGCAATAGATCCGCGACCAGTTGACGTAAGTCGTTTTGGCCAAAAAACAGGTGCTGCTTGCTCCATTGCTTCCAAAAAGCACATGTGCTACGTTATGGAACACTAGAACAAACATAATGATTCATTCTGGAGGAGAGATGGGTAGTCTGCAAATTTTGGCCGATGCTCATGGTCAGCGACTGGAACAGGCCCGACAGCTGTTTTTTGATCAAGGCGCCTTGCCGGAAGGCTTGGTCGATCCCTTGATCATCCGCTCGTGGGAACGTTGCCGTCGACTTGGTCTGACGGGGACGACCATGATGCCCGAAACGGATGTGCTGAGCGCTCCTTCCTTGAAGACCGAGCAGGAGCGCAGCCACTTCCTGCTCTCGCAGGGGCGTCCGATCCTGGAACACATCTACGACCAGATCCGCGAATCGGGGAGCATGGTCATTCTGGCCAACGCCAACGGATTGTTGCTGGAAACAGTCGGCGATCCGGACTTCGTCGATCGCGCCGACCGCGTCGCACTGTCGGCGGGCGCCTCGTGGGACGAAACCCTGCGCGGCACCAATGCCATCGGCACTGCCTTGTCGGAAGAAGCTCCGGTTGCCGTTCTCGGTGGCGAACACTTCCTCGAATACAACAGCTTCCTGACCTGTTGCGCCAGTCCGATCGTCGGGCCGGACGGAAGGCTGATCGGCGTTCTCGACATCTCCGGGGACTACCGTAGCCAGCAACGGCACACGCTTGGACTGGTTCGCCTGTCCGCACTCATTATCGAGAAGCGCCTTTTCGAATCGACCCATGCCCGGGAAATTCTTGTCTGCTTCCACCGGCGTGCCGACTACCTCGGCAGCCCGAAGGAAGGCATGGCTGCCGTTTCCCCGGACGGTCAGGTGCTGGCGATCAACACCGCTGGTCTCGAAATTCTCGGCATCCGGCAAGTCGATGCCGTGCGCCGCGACTTCTCGATTGTCTTCGAAAGCACGCTGTCCGCCCTGGTCGATCGCCTGCGCCACACTCCGCTGGGTAGCTGCGAAATCAATGTCAACGGTCGTCCGGTCCATCTCCAGCTACGCGGACAATTGCCCCCGCTGACGCTGGCCGGCCGGGTTTTTGACGACACGCCAGCGGCACGCCCGCCGGTCCGCCGCGCCGAACCGTCCGGGCATAGCGGCCTGACCCTGGACACCCTGAATACCGGCGATGCCCGCTTGCAGGCAGCCATCGACCGCGCCCGCCGCATCCTCGGCCGCGACATCCCGATCCTGATTCAGGGCGAGTCGGGTGCCGGCAAGGAAATGTTCGCCAAGGCCTTCCATAACAGCGGGCCGCGCCAGGGTTTACCGTTCGTGGCGCTCAACTGCGCGTCGATTCCGGAAACCCTGATCGAATCCGAACTGTTCGGCTACCAGGGCGGGGCCTTTACCGGCGCCCGCAAGGAAGGCGCCCCCGGCAAGATCCAGCAGGCCCATGGCGGCACGCTGTTCCTCGATGAAATCGGCGACATGCCGCTCAATCTCCAGGCCCGCCTGCTGCGCGTGCTGCAGGAACGCTGTGTAACGCCGCTGGGCAGCACGCGGGCGATCCAGGTCGATATTTCCCTGGTCTGTGCCACCCACCGCAAGCTGCGCGAGGAAGTCGCCCGCGGCACCTTCCGCGAAGACCTTTACTATCGTCTCAATGGCCTGAGCGTAACGCTCCCGCCCTTGCGCGACCGTACCGACATCCGCGCCATGGTCTCCAAGCTGGCCGCCTCCGAAGCTGCCTCCCGGGGTGAAGCCGTCAAATTCTCCGAAGGCGCCCTGCAAGCCATCGAAAACTACGGCTGGCCGGGCAACATCCGCCAGCTGTTCAATGTCATCCGGGTTGCCATCGCCCTGCTTGACGACAATGAAACGACGATTACGGAAACCCATTTGCCCGAAGAGTTGTTCGAGGTGATGCCGGTGGCCGCGGGCAATGCGCCGGCCTTCGACCCGTGGGCCGCAGCACCGCTGGAAGGCGCCAGCAGCCTTGACGAGATCAGCCGTCAGGCCGCCTTGCGCACCCTCGAAGCAGCGGGCGGAAATATCTCGGCGGCCGCCCGCCAACTCGGCATCAGCCGCAATACGCTATACCGCAAGCTCGGCCGAATGTAAGTTGCCCTACCATCACGCCATCCGGGATGGTAGAACCCGTCTGCCTCAGAACAGGATCGTCGGGTTGCGGCTGAGCGCCACCCCGACGATGTAGGCATAGGCCAGCAAGGCCAGACAGAAATAGCGCAGACGGATCGTCCGGGTCCGGGCGCGTTTCAGCGCCATCATACCGAGCAGTATGTAGGCAAGCAGGCCAAACAGCTTGGCCGTCAGCCAGCCGTTCACAAACGGGTACTGGCCGCTCATCCAGGCCATGCTCAGTGCGCTGCCGAGCAGCAGGGTGTCGACAAGGTGGGGCAGTATCCGCGTCAATCGATGCTGGCGCAGCGGCGATTCGACCAGCATCCACGCCCCGCGCAGGCAAAACCCGAGGCCGCTGAGGACGACGCAGGTGACGTGCAGGTGCTTGAGAGCGAGGTAACTCAAAGCACCGCCAGCTTGTTGAGGATATCGGCCCGATACCGCCCGTAGCGACGGAAGGCGCACCACAGGTTCAACCATAACCAGCCGTTGGCGGCCGCAAACGCCAATCCGGCCGGCACCGCCAGCCAGCGCGGGAACAGCACGGCGGCGAGCAGCAGGCCGAGTGCGCCGGCATAGGCCAGCCACTGCCGGTTGGCCTCGGCATCAGCCAGAATCTTGTTCATGGCGGGCGCCGGCAGCTTGGCCTGTCCGCAACTCTGCAGATGCAGCCAGGCCAGGAAGGGAACGATCTTGTAAATCATGCCGGCAATGAACGGCAAATAACCGCCGGCCACCAGTGATATGCCGAAAAACAGCGTCCAGCCGTCGATCTCGGCGGCGGCGGGCCACAATGCTACGGTCGAGAGCAAAAAAAGGGCAAAAATACTAAACGACAAACCGAGCTGCCAGTAGCGATAGGTCGCGTCCGCCCGCGCCCGACGACGCCCGCCCTGCAGGCGCAAGGTCAGGCCGGCAAAGGCGATGCCGGCGACGGCGGCGACCAGCTGGCTGAGGCGGACGAGCCAGGGCCAATCAACCAGCAGGGCGATACTCCACAGCAGCAGCATGACCAGCATGGCGACTGGAAACCACCAACTGGCACGGGACGGATAGCCCGGCGTCAGCTGGAACATCGGGACGACGACGTAGGCGATGGCGGCTAGCAACACACCGGCCCAACCGCCCAGGCCCCAGCCAGCATGCAGGTCGGCCAGCGCCGGCAGCGGTAGGGCCCAGCCATAGGCCAGCGCCAGCGCCATGACAATGCCGATGCCGACGACAGTGGCCAGACCGAGGAGCGCCAGCTTGAGACCGCGAATGGTCGGGCTGGTCGACGGTACGCCGATCAGCGCGCGCACCGTTGCCACCAGAAAAAAGACAACCGTCAGCCCCAACAGCAAGGCGGCGCCAGTGAGCAGCGGCGGGTTGCCCAGGTAAAGCCCGGAAGCCAGCAGCAGCGCCCCGAGCGAAAGACCGGGGTGAACGATTCTGGCGACCCTGAGCGGATGCTGTAAATTGGCCCCGGTAACGACCGGGAGGATCTGGATCAGCGCCCCCAGCATGGCCTGCATCATGAAGCCGACGGTCAGCAGATGCGTTGCCGCCAGCGCCCCCGGCGTCCACCGCGAAGCGAAGATATCCGCCCCCTCGAAGGCGACCAGCAAGCCAGCCAGAACGGCAAACAGCGGCGCGGTCAGGAAAAAACGCAGCGGGGCCGCGAAGGGCGGTGCGTTTTCGAAGGCCATCAGTGCTTGCATGGCCTGGCGTTCAGCGCGAGATCAGGATTTCGAAAGTACCGTCGGCCTGCAATTCGACTTCGTAGTCGTGCCCGTTCTGGCGCAATACCTTGTACAGCGGATGCGGCTCGCGGAACAGCAGCAGCAGCATCTTTTCCCCTTCTTTCAGGGTATCGAGCATTTCCATGGTCGCGACAAAGGGGCCGGGTGGCTCCATGTAGCGGGCGTCGAGGACATGCGGGGTTTTCGGATGAGTCATGCTTCGCAGAGCTCCGTTTCCAGGCGCTCGAGCAGCGGCGCAAGTTCGGTGGAGAGATGCTGGTCGCACATCGGGTAGAGGATGTTCTCCTCCTTCATGTTGTGCTGCTGCATCATGATCAGCAGGGTATCGGCAATCCCGAGATACTCCTCGGAATCACCGGATTTCAGGGCATCGGCGGCGTCATTGAACAGCGTGCGCATCTGCTCGTGCTCCATCCGCATGACCTGGGTCGGACCCATGCTCATGCCGGTCTTCGCTTCGAAAGACGGAAAAAGCGTCTTTTCCTCGCTGGCAAAATGCGCCAGGACGGCCGTCCTGAAATGCCCGAAAGCGGCCTGGGCCGCCTCCAGGTTGCCCTTGCCGATAGCCTGCTCGGCTTCGGCGAACAGATCGTCGCAACGGCGATGATCGTCGGTCATAAAACTGCGGATGGTGGTCATTTTGGCTCACGAACAGGGGTTTGCCACATTCTCGACGCAGCCCACGGGGCACGCCTTGACCGCGGTCAAATACCGGGCAATCAGGCGGCGACGATACCCACTTGTAATTCGTCGAACCAGTTGATGAAGCGCTGGACGTCGGCGCCCTGATAGATCGCGCCGTGTTGCGGACAGAGCATGTCGATATCCATTTGGACGACGCGTTCGCACCAGCGCCGCTTGGCCTCGTTGGAGCCCATCCAGCGTTTGTGAAAACCCTCGGCATGGCGGATGTGGGCATCGAAATTCTCGACAAACAGGCCATCCGCGCCCGGCGGCAGCAAGGCCGCCCCGACATCGCCGGAAAACAGCACCTTGGCGATCTTGTCGTAGAGGTTGAAATTGCCCGACGAGTGCAGGTAGTGAGCCGGCACGGCGCGCAGGATCAGGCCATCGAGCGAGATATCGGCCCCCTCGTCGGGAATGGTCACGAAGGTTTGGGCGCTACCGCCGAAATGGGGAATGAACCCGCCCCACAGCCAGCTGACATAGCAGGGCATCTGCGGATTGAACTCCAGCCACAGCGCCAGCGAGGAACAGATGTCCGGATCCTGGTGCGAGGCGAAGATGCCGGCCAGTGCCGACGGGTCGAACTCCGCAGACAGCGCGGAAAAAACCGCCGGAAATATCTCGGCCCCACCCGGGTCGAGCAACAGCCCTTGCTCGCCGTGGGTAACCAGATACTCGTTGGTATCGATCAGAAAATTCGGCTTTTCAGGATCGCGAACGATGGCAACCCATTTGTGATTGCCTTCCTGAAAGATTGTCTTTGTCGTTTTCACGGGTCCCTCTTCCTCGATTTCCTATTCTCACTTGTCGGTAAAAAAGGCCGACCGACGCAAGGCTTCCAGCGAACCGCGAATTTCCTCGACGATCTCGTCGAACTCCCCCGAGACCTGGGCCAGCGGCACGGCGAAGGACTGCCCGTAGGCTGCCTCGATCTTGGCCGACTTGGCCAGCACGCCACCCAGTTCGACCATCTGGAAGGCATCCTCCAGGGCACGCTTGAGCTGTTTGCGCAGGCTGAGCAGCCGTGCCGAGTGACGGTCGTTCTCAACCTCCCTGGCGGCCAGCACCTGGGAAATCCGAGCCGTCGGCGCCATCTCTACCGCCTGACGCAGCAGGCGGGTATGGCGGATATCCTGGAGCACCAGCGACACCTCGTTGACGCAGCCATGGATCAGACCGGTCAGCGACGACATGCAGTCGCGCAAGTCCTGCGAAAAAATACGCAGTTCGTTGGACAGCACGCCAAAGCCGCGCGCTGCGGTACCGGCCCGCTTGGCCAGGAAAATCGCATTGAGCGCCATGATGTTGATCTTGAACGCGACACCGACGACGGCCTTGATCTCCTCGTTGATGCGCACGATGCGCAAGAGGTCCACGCCGGCCTTCGAAGCGGTGGCGGATATCGTCGTCAGTGCAGTCGTCATGGTGATCTCGGCGATCCTGTTCAGGCCAGCGGGCAATGTACCAATTTGCCGTCGAAACGGCCAGCCGGCGGGCCAGTAAGCCGGCGCTACTTCTCCAGCACGTAGGTTCCGGGGGCCGCGGCCAGCGCCGGGAACTTGCGATTGGCCGCCGGATAGGCCGGGACCAGCTCGCCGCTCCGCTCGCCCAGCCAGCCGGTCCAGTCCTCCCACCAGGTGCCGGATTTCTTCTCGGCCCGGTCGAACCAGTGCTCCCAGTGCTCGTTGCGCTCCGGCTCGCCGATCCAGTAGGCGCGCTTGGGTGGGTTGGCCGGCGGATTGACGATGCCGAGGATATGCCCGGAGGTGGACAGCACGAAGCGCACCGGTGCCGCGACATTGACGTACTTGCGGATGCGGTAGCACTGCTTCCACGGTGCGATGTGGTCGTCCTCGGCGGTCACCACGTAGAGCGGCTGGGTGATCTGGTCGAGGTCGATGCTTTCGCCGGCGATGCTCAGCTTGTCGCGCTTGATCAGGTTGTTCTCCAGATACAGTTCGCGCAGGTAATACGAATGCATGGCGTAGGGCATGCGCGTCGTGTCCATGTTCCAGAACAGCACGTCGAACGGCGGTAGCGCCTCGCCGCGCAGATAGCTGCGCTCCCAGTAATGCCAGATCAGTGGGTTCGAACGCAGCATGCGGAAGGAACTGGCCATTTCGCTGCCGTCCAGGTAACCCTTCTTGGCCATCGACTCTTCCAGCGCGCCGATGCAGGCTTCGTCGATGAAGACGTCGATGTCACCCGGGTGCGCAAAATCGGTCAGCGTCGTGAACAGCGTCCAGTGCGCGACCGGCACCTTGTCCTTGGCAAAATGCTTGTTGGCCCAGGCCATGTAGGTGCTGACCAGCGTGCCGCCGATGCAGTAGCCGGCCAGATGGACCTGCGGCACCTTGCAGAATTCGCCGGCAACGCGCACCACCTCATTGACGCCGTCGAGCAGGTAGTCGTCGAAGCGCACCCCGGCCATCTCCTCGCCCGGATTTTTCCAGCTGGTGATGAAGACCGAGAAGCCCTGATCGGTCAGGTACTTGACCATGCTCTTCTTGTCGGTCAGGTCGAGAATGTAAAACTTATTGATCCACGGCGTGATGATCACGATGGGCATCGCCCGTACCTTCTCGGTGGTCGGCGCGTAGTGGATCAGTTCGACCAGATGGTTGCGAAAAACGACCTTGCCCGGCGTCGTTGCCAGATTCTCGCCGACCTTGAAGGCATCCGGCTCGACCATCAGGATGTTCTTGGCCTTGACGTCGCGCAGGAAATTTTCGCAGCCCTTGCGCAGGCTTTCGCCGCCGGTTTCGACGCAACGCTGCATGGCGACCGGATTGAGCCAGAAGAAATTGGTCGGCGCCACCATGTTCAGCCAGTTGCGCAGCCAGAAGGCAGAGCGGCGGCGTTCCTTGTCGGACAGCCCGGGCGTTTCGAACAGCATGTCCTCAAGGCGGTGGGTGAAGGCGATGTACCACTCCTTGACGATGTCCCAGGTCGCCGAATCGGTCCATACCGGATCGGCAAAGCGCGGATCGTCGACATTTGGCCGGATCACGTCGGTCGACGGGATGCCCATCGCCCGGCGCAGGACGTGTGCCTGCAGCGCCAGCAGATCGCCGGACAGGGCATTGACGGCGCGGGTCAGCTCCTGCGGGTGCATCAGCCAGGCCATCTGGGCGTTGAGCAGCGAGGTCGTCACGCCGTAGGGGTCGATGGCGCTGCTGACCGCCTTGCCGAGCGTTTCGAGCGGACTCAGGTGGCTGATGTCAACGCCGTTGTGATGGGCGGAACCGTTGGGCATGGGGAAAACCTCTTTCTGATTTCGAATTTTATTTAAGCATTTGATGATCTTACAGCGAGACAGAGTCTCCAGGCGCAGGCCGATAGACATCTGGCCAGCCCAGTTGTTCTTCGATGGCGCGTTTGAAATTGGCCGAAGCGCCGGCCTCGCCATGGACGACGAAAGTCTGGCCGGGCGGCCGATGAAAACCGCGCAGCCAGTTGAGCAGCGCCGCCTGATCAGCATGCGCCGACAGCCCGCCGACGGTATAAATGCGCGCCCGGACCGGCACCGTCTGGCCGAAGATGCGCACCAGCCGCGCCCCGTCGACCAGGCGCCGGCCCAGCGTCCCGGCCGCCTGGAAACCGGCGATCAGCACGCTGCATTCGCTGCGCGGCAGGTTCTCGCGCAGGTGGTACTTGATCCGCCCGGCCTCGCACATGCCGCTGGCCGACAGGATCACCGCCCCGTGGCGGATTTCGTTGAGCGACTTGGAGCGTTCGACATCGGCGACGAACTCGATGTGCATGCGGTCGGTGTGCGCGCGCTGCCAGGCGATCAACTCGCGGGTTTCCGGGTCGAGCAGTTCGGGGTTGTCCAGCGTGATGCGGGTCGCGGCGTTGGCCATCGGCGAATCGACATAGACCTTTAGCGACGACACCCGCTTGCGGCGGACCAGATCGGCCAGCAGGTAGATGATCTCCTGCGTCCGCCCGACGGCGAAGGCGGGAATGATCAGATTGCCGCCGGCCACCCGCGTCCGCTCGATGGCGCCGACGATCTCCTCCTCCGTCTCCGGCAGCGAACGATGCAGACGGTCGCCGTAGGTCGATTCGATCAGCAGCACGTCGGCTTCGGCCGGCGGCGGCTCAGGATCGCGGAGCACCGGTCGGTCGGGCATGCCGAGGTCACCGGAAAAAACCAGCCGGCGCGGCCTGCCCTCGCCGCCGACGACCACTTCCAGCGAGGCCGAACCGAGGATATGGCCGGCATCGCGAAAAGTCACGCTGACGTTTTTGGCCATTTTTTCGGGCCGACCGTAGCATATGGGCTGCAGCAGCTTCAACGAGGCCAGCGCCTGCGCCACGGTATACAGCGGCGGCTGGATGCCCCGCTCGCCCTGGCCGCGCCGACGGCGATGACGCAACTGCCACTCCGATTCCTTCTCCTGAATATGCGCGCTGTCCGGCAGCAGCACTTCAAGCAGGGCGATGGTCGCCGGCGTGGCATAGATCGGCCCGCGAAAACCGAGCGTCGCCAGACGGGGCAGCAGGCCCGAGTGATCGATGTGGGCGTGGGTCAACAGCACGAAGTCGAGCTGGCGCACATCGAAGCCGACATTCAGCGCCCGCTGGTTCTTCTGGCGGGCTTCCGGACCGCCCTGAAACATGCCGCAATCGACCATAAAACGGACGTCGCCCGCTTCAACGAGGGTGCAGGAACCGGTCACTTCCCCGGCTGCTCCGAGAAACCCGAGACGCATGTTTTCATTCCTCCCGACTTGGCGTAGCATGAACCTCAACAAGGCGGAATGCAACGCCACACAACCATTTCAGGAGGCTACGCATGTTCAAGCACATCTTCGTCCCGACCGACGGCTCCGAACTTTCCCGTGCCACGGCGCAACGTGCCGTTACCTTCGCCAAGGAAGCCGGCGCCAGGATGACGGTCTTCTTTGCCAAGCCGGAATACCCGATTGCCTACTTCGGCGAAGGCGCGCTGATCGACCCGACGACCCCGGACAAATTTGCCGAGCTGGCCGACCAGCAGGCCAACGAATACCTCGGCGAAGTGGCCAAAGCCTGCGCCGATGCCGGCGTCGAATGCAGCACCGTTTCGGCGACCAGCGACGTGCCCTACGAGGCGATCATCGAAGCCGCCGAAAAATCCGGCTGCGACCTGATCTTCATGGCCTCGCACGGCCGCCGCGGGATCAGCGGCCTGCTGCTGGGCAGCGAGACCAACAAGGTGCTGACCCACTCCAAGGTGCCGGTGCTGGTCTATCGCTGAGTCGCCTCAACGGCCGGTGCAGCGCGACTGTCCCGGGCCGATGCGACACAGCACCTCACCGCTGGCGGTGTCGACAAAATCGATTTCATCAAGCTTGCCGACCAGGTAGCGCTTCTTCAGCGTGAAATCGGTCGGCCGGGCATGGATCGCCTTCCAGAAGGTCGTGCTCTCGCTGATCACCGGTTCGACCAGATGCGCCCTGGCGCGAATCCCCACCCGTCCGGCCAGCGCCGCCGGCAGATTGGCCGAGAAGCCGGCATCGTCGTCGACGACGCGCGGATAGAAATCGTAGAGATTGTCGAAGGCCAGGAAATAGTCGTAGCGCCAGCTGACCTTCATCTGTTGCGTCGTGCCGATCTTGTCCTCGCCGGCGTATTCGCCGCGCTCGACAACGACCGATTGCAGCGGCAGGTACTTGAAGCGGTAATAATCCTCGACCGCCGGATCGGCCAGCGGCTGCCAGCTCCAGCCCTCGGCGATCTGGTTGAAGGCCATCGTGAAATGGACGTCGAGCCGCCCCTCCGCCTCGGCGACCGCCAGGCTGCCGGCGCTCAGATCGACATCGACCTCGACCACCTGCCCGGCCCGGGCGCCGATTTCCGGCGCCGGCAACTGGGCGATGGCGACATACTGCCGCTCGGCGGTTTCCCCGGCCTGGGCGGCACCAAAAAAAGCGGCGACCAAAGTCGCCGCGAATGTGTATCTGAGGAAAACCATCTGACTTGCTACGCTCCATGCAGCATCAAGTCAGGTGAATTTTCCGCGCCGGTAGCCCTGCTGCCCATGATGTATATCAACTATTTATGACCTCTTTCGACGCCCGGCCGGCGAGCCGCTCCCAGGTGGGCAAGCGGGGCTGACGACAGAGTTCGACGAGCAGGCCGACGGCCGCCTCAAGGCGCTCAGAGGCCTCGCCGGACAGCGCCTCACCCAGTTCGAAACGCTCGCCGCGCACGCAGAGCACGAAGGCCGGCGGCGGTTCGCTGCCTTCGGTCTGCCGGTAGACCTGCAGCACGGCCTGCGGAGACAGCGCGTGGCTGGTATGGGCAACGGCGGTCGACGGGAATATCCGCTCGAACACGTAGGGTGCCGGAGTATCGACGCCGGCGTCGATGAACAACGCCAGTTGCCGGCCATGCAGATCGAGGGCGTGTTCGATCTGTAGCTGGAAATCCTCGATCAGCTCGACGCCGCCGGCCAGAATTTCATTTTTGAGCATTTTTTCGAGCCGACCGTAGCATTCCGGCCCGATGGCGTCGTCGCCGCGGCTGGGGTTGCCGACGGCGAAGATGACGACCGGCTTGGCCTGTCCTGAGCCCTGTCGAAGGGCCTGTCCTGAGCCTTGTCGAAGGATCATGCGCGGCTCAGCGAATGAACGATCTGCCCTTCCGGATCGACCAGCTCGACTTGCAGCGGCATCTTGCCCAGCGCGTGGGTGGCGCAGGACAGGCAGGGGTCGAAGGCGCGGATCGCCACCTCGATGTGGTTGAGCAGGCCTTCGGTCACTTCGCGGCCGTGCAGGTAGCGGCGGGCGACGTGGCGGATCGCTTCGTTCATCGCCTGGTTGTTGTTGGTCGTCGAGACGATCAGATTGGCCATCGTGATCAGGTCGTTTTCATCGACACGATAGTGGTGGAACAGCGTGCCGCGCGGCGCCTCGATGACGCCGACGCCGTCCATCTGGCGCTCGCCTTCGACCATCAGTTCGCCGCCGAGCAGGTCGTCGTCGTGCAGCAGTTCCTTGATCGTTTCGGCGGCATGCAGCATCTCGATCATCCGCGTCCAGTGGTAGGCCAGCGGGGCGTGCAGCGGCGAGCCGCCGGCATAGTCGACGAATTCCTTGCGCTCATGCTCGGCGAAGGGGGTCGAGATCTGGTTGCAGTTCTGCACCCGGGCCAGCGGGCCGACCTTGTACCAGCCGTGCTCCTTGCCGATGGACTTGAAGAACGGGAACTTCATGTAGCTCCACGGCCGCACTTCCTCCTCGATGTACTTGTCGTACTGCTGGTAATCGACGCCGTCGAAGATGATCTTGCCGTTGTCGTCGCGGGCGCGCAGCGTGCCGTGGTAGAAGTCGAGGTCGCCGTTATTGCCGACCAGCGACATGAAGTTGGAGCGAAAGATGCCGAAGCTGTTGTACAGCCCGGGGTCCTGCGTATGTACCTTCTGGATCAGATGCACCGCGTCGCGCGACCACTGGACGATGTGATAGACGTCCTTCAACAATTCGTCGCGCTCGGCAATGGTCAGCGCCTTGTTGACGCCGCCCGGCACCGAGCCGGTGCCATGCACCCGCTTGCCGGCAGTGACGCGGATCACTTCCTGCCCGAAGCGGCGCAGCAGCACGCCGCGCTTGGCGGTTTCCGGATGCGCGGCGGCAACGCCGACGATGTTGCGCTTGGTGACGTCGCTGTCGAAGCCGAACAGCAGGTCCGGCGAGCAGAGGTGGAAGAAGTGCAGCGCGTGCGATTGGAGCATCTGGCCGTAGTGCATCAGCCGGCGCATCTTCTCGGCCGTCGCCGTCAGCTTCTTGGCGCCGACGATGACGTCGAGCGCCTTGGACGCCGCCAGATGGTGCGACACCGGGCAGATGCCGCACAGGCGCTGGACCATGACCGGCACTTCCCAGTACGGCCGGCCCTGGATGAATTTTTCGAAGCCGCGGAATTCGACGATATGCAGGCGAACCTGATGCACTTTGTTCTGCTCGTCAAGCAGGAGGGTCACCTTGCCGTGGCCTTCGACGCGGGAAACCGGGTCAATCGCCACGCGGCGCAGGGTTTCGGGGTGTTGGGCGGTTTCCAGTTGGTAGGTCATGATCTAGTCGCTAGTCTTTAGTGGTTAGTCGATAGCAAAAACATTGCTCTCGACTAGTCATAGTGCATCAGGCCGTGGCCAAGTTCCGGTTCTTTGCCGGCCAGCAAATCAGTCAGCACCTTCCAGATCGCATCCGCCGAGGGCGGGCAACCGGGCATGAAGTAATCCACCTTGACCACTTCGTGGATCGGGTGCACCTGGTTGAGCGGCAGCGGCAGTTCCGGATCGTTGGGAATCATGCCGTTGGCCAGCCCCGGGCTGGTGTGATAGACCTCTTCGAGGATGGTCGTCAGCGGCAGGTGGTTGCGTTGCGCTGGCAAGCCGCCGTTGATGGCGCAGGCGCCGACGGCGATCAGTATCTTGCAGTTCTTGCGGAACTCGCGCAGGACATGGACGTTCTCGGCATTGCACAGGCCGCCCTCGATCAGGCCGATGTCGCAATCCGGGCTGCAATGCTTGATGTCGGTCAGCGGCGAGCGGTCGAACTCGATGTGTTCGAGCAGCGTGAACAAGCGCTCGTCGATGTCGAGGAAGGACATGTGGCAGCCGAAGCAGCCGGCCAGCGAGGTCGTCGCCACCTTCAGTTTCTTGATCGGAGCAGTCATCTCAGTGGCCCTCCACGGTTTCGGAAATCGGCGCCTGATCGTATTTCCGCTCGCCGATCGGCACCGCGAAGCCCTGGCGTTTCTTCAGGATCACGCCGACCGGGCAGACCTGCGCCGCCTTGTCGTCCAGCGTGAAGTCGGTATCGCCAAGCTGGCCGGATTTGGCGTTGACGATCAGGTGCGTCTTGATGCCGCGCCCGGACAGCGCGAAGACGTTCTTGCCATCGACGTCGCGGCTGGCCCGTACGCACAGCGAACAGAGGATGCAGCGGTTGAAGTCGAGCAGCACTTCCGGGTGCGAGGCGTCGACCGCCCGGTTCGGGAAGAAGTGGTCGTAGTGCGGCGACATCATGCCGAGGTGGTAGGCGGTGGCCTGCAGTTGGCAGTTGCCGCTCTTTTCGCACGACGGGCAGAAATGGTTGCCCTCGACGAACAGCATCTGGGTCAGTGCCCGGCGTTCGGCGTTGATTTCCTCGGTCTCGCTCTCGACGACCATGCCGGCCGCGGCGCGCATGGTGCACGACGCCGTATGCCGGCCATTGACCTTGACCGTGCACAGCTTGCACGAGCCGTGCGGCTTAAATTCCGGGTGGTAGCACAGGTGCGGGATATAGACCCCGGCCGCGCCGGCCGCCTGGATGATGGTTTGCCCTTCCGTGAAGGGAATGGTCTTGCCGTCGAGGCTAAAGGTCTGGCTCATGCTGCACCTCCGTTTTCGGTCGCCAGGTGCGCCGCTGCGTCGTCGCGCCCGGTCATCTGGCGGGCCGCCCCCAGCGCTCTATCGAGGTCGAAGGCCGGCGTGAAGTCCTGCTGCATCATCCGTTTGTCGTAATAAGGCCGGAATTTGGCGATGGTGTCGAGCACGGGATTGCAGGCGGTATGCCCGAGGCCGCAGTGGCTCATCGATTGCAGCAACTGGTTCAGTTTCTCGATCTCGGCGAAGTCGTAGGGCGAGCCGGCGCCGTGGTGCAGCTTGTCCATCAGGTTGCGCAGCAGCGAAGTGCCGACCCGGCACGGGGTGCAAAAGCCGCAGCTCTCGTGCTGGAAGAAATGCACGTAGTTGCGCGCCACCTGGAACATGTCGCGGGTCTTGTTGAAGATGGTGAAGGCGCCGGCGGTCGGGATGTCCTCGAAGCCGATGATGCGGTCGAATTCGTCGGCCGCGACGCAGACACCGGACGGCCCGCTGACTTGCACGGCCTGGGTGTCGGTCGCGCCGCAGTCTTCGAGTACCTGGCGGATGCTGACCCCGAACGGGTATTCGTAGATACCGGGCCGGGCGCAATCGCCGGACACCGACAGGATCTTGGTGCCGGCCGACTGCGGGGTGCCGATCCTGGCGTACCACTCGCCGCCATTGAGGGCAATCAGCGCGGCGGCGGCGAAGGTTTCGACGTTATTGACGATGGTCGGCTGGTCGAGATAGCCGTTGGTGACCGGGAAAGGCGGCCGGTTGCGCGGCGTGCCGCGCTTGCCTTCGAGCGACTCGATCAGCGCCGATTCCTCGCCGCAGACGTAGGCGCCGGCCCCGAGATGGATCTCGATGTCGAAATCCGCCCCCGGAATGCCGAGAATGTCCGTGCCGAGCAGCTTTTCGCGCCTGCGATGGGCGAGCACGGCGTTCAGATGGTCGAGCAGGTAGCGGTACTCGCCGCGCAGATAGACGAAGCCCTTGGTCGCGCCGACCGCGTAGGCGGCCACCGTCATGCCTTCGAAAACCAGATCGGGGAAGCTGGCCAACAGCACGCGGTCCTTGAAGGTGCCCGGTTCGCCCTCGTCGGCATTGCAGACGACGATGCGCTGATGGCCGGCCTTGAGCGGCGCATTGCGGCAGGCTTCCCACTTCAGCGCAGTGGTGAAGCCGGCGCCGCCGCGGCCGCGCAGGTTGGCCCGCTTCATTTCGTCGAGCATGGCGGCCGGGCCGCCGAGGCCGCTGGGCAGGCCTTCGCGCCAGGAACGCATGTTCGAGGCATGCAGGCCGTCGCTCGGCGTCCGCGCCCGGGCCGCGCGCAGGGCATCGCCCGGCGTCAGGTCGCTGCCGAGCAGGATGTCGGCGCGCCGGATGTTGTCGGCGACCTTGAAGAACTCGGCCGGCCATTCGGCCAGCGGCACCTTGGCGCGGATCAGTTCGGCGATCTGGTCGATCCGTTCGGCGGTCAGCCCGGCGATGGCGTAGTTGTTGACCAGCATGGCCGGCCCCTGGTCGCACATGCCGGTGCAGGCGGTCTGGGCGACGCTGACCAGGCCGTCTTCGGAGACCTTGCCGCGCTCGACCCACAGGCTGTTGCACAGGCGGTCCATCAGTACCTTGCTGCCGAGCATGCGGTCGGTGATGTTGTCCGAGAAAAGCACCCGGTACTTGCCGCGCGGCGCGGTGTAGAAGAAGGCATAAAAGCCGGCGACGCCCTCGATCTTGGTGCGCGGGACACCGAGGACTTCCTGCAGGCGGTCGATCGCCTCGGGGGAAATCCAGTCGCAGGCTTCCTGGATTTCGCGCAGGATCTGGACCATGTTCGACGGGTCGCGCCGATGGCGGGCGACCACCCGATCGACGACGCCGGCCACCGCTTCGGCATGCATTTCGTTCATTGCCACGACAAGCTCCGGTGAAGTGCTTATGACAATGTACAGACTAGCACCGCCAGATGACGATTTCTTGTTTCAGATCAAGATAAGGAGCCCTGGCGTTCAACAATTCGTAATCCGGCTGTGCAAGAATGCTGCTGCAGTACAGCAACCAGCACAGCCCCGCCAAATCTGCAAATCAAGAATGGATTGATGCGGCGCAACAGCCCCAAAACCGTATTGGAAGGATGAACAACATGAACACCGCTCTCCCGCTGGCCGGCAAGAAAGGCCTGATCACCGGTATCGCCAACGACAAGTCGATTGCCTTCGCGGTCGCCAAGGCCATCGTCGCCCTCGGCGGCGAAATCGCCGTTACCTACCAGAACGACAAAACCGCCAAATACACCCAGCCGCTGGCCGAAGCGCTGGGCGCCAAGCTCTTCCTCAAGCTCGACGTCGCCGAGGAAGGCAGCCTCGAAGGTGTCATCGCCCAGTGCGGCGAGGCCTTTGGCGAAATCGACTTCGCCATCCACTCGATGGCCTTCTGCAATGCCGACGACCTGCACGGCCGCGTCATCGACGCCACCGAAGCCGGCTTCGATTCGGCCATGAACGTCTCCTGCCACAGCTTCCTGCGCATGGCCAAGGCGCTGGAGCCGCTGATGGCCCACGGCGGCTCGCTGATCACCATGTCCTACCTGGGCGCCGAACGCGTCGTCCGCAACTACGGCGTCATGGGCATCATCAAGGCGGCGCTTGAGTCCGCCGTCCGCTACATGGCCTACGACCTCGGCCCCAAGGGCATCCGCGTCTTCGCCGTGTCGCCCGGCCCGATCATGACCCGCGCCGCCTCCGGCATCGCCAACTTCAACAGCCTGCTCGAAGCCGATGCCGTCAAGGCGCCGCTCGGCCGCACCGTGACCATCGAGGAAGTCGGCGCCCTGACCGCCTTCCTGTGTACGTCCGGTTCGTCCGGAATGACCGGCCAGACCATCTACGTCGACGCCGGGGCTCACATCGTCGCCTGAGGCCGCAAATGCTACGGTCGGCCCCAAAAAAAGGCCAAAATCGAAAAACGGCGGGCGGCCTGCCCGCCGAAACTGATCGTGGAGCTCAACATGGCTGAACCCGACGGACTGCTTCCCGACCCCGTGCCGGATCACCCGCTGCTGCGCGGCCGCCGGGAAATCGGCCGGGGCGAAAGCACCATCGTCCTCGAAGCCGACCCCGTCGACGGCCAGGAGCGCGTCTACAAGGTGCTCTCCTCGCCGACCGACTACGCCTACTACACCGCCGACGACCGGCCGACCGGCCGCCACTTTCCGGTCGTTTTCGCCGATCACGGCACGGCCGGCCGCTCCAGTCGCGGCTATCCCTTCCACATCGTCGAGGTCGAGCGGCTCTATCCGCTGCCCGGCAGCGGCGAGACGGCCGAGGTGGCGACCAAGCTGTCCACCTCCTATTTCGACGCCTGCCTGATGTGGCGCAACCTGGCCCAGGACATGGGGCGCATCGCCCTGCACCACCTGGCGGTGACGCCGATGGGGTGGAGCGACGCGGTGCAGCAATCGCTCCAGGCGCTGGAAACCTTTTCCGACGACTACGGCGCCCTGCCCGACCTGATCAAGGCCGACAACCTGATGATGCGCAAGGACGGCACCCTGGTTTTCTCCGACCCGGTTTTCATGGAATGACCCGATGACCATCAGCCAAGTCCAATACACCTCGCGCAAGCTGGCCGAACAACTGCGCGGCTCGCCCTACATGGCGGTCATCTCGATCACCGATCCGACGACGCCGGAAGCCAAGCTCGACCCGCTGTTCCGCCACGTGCTGCGCCTCGCCTTCTTTGACGCGGTGCCGGCCGACGAGTACCAGCCGAGCATTCCCGGCCTGTTCGACCGCGACATGGCGGCGCAGATCAGCGCCTTCATTGCCGAGTTGCACGCCGCCCCCTTCGAAATCACGCTGATGGTCCATTGCGAGTACGGCGTCAGCCGTTCGGCCGCCGTTGCGCTGTTTGCCGAAGCCTTGACCGGCGCTCCGCTGGACGCCCGCGAATTCACCTACGAAGCCAACCAGTGGGTGATCGACCAGTTGCAGCAGCGCCATCCCGGCCTGGACGTCGATGTGCCGTCGCCACTGGTCAGCCGCGAACGCCGTCGCGCCGCCCGGGCATGAACCGGCTCGCCACCCCCATATTGTTTGCTGCACCGCAGCAATCTATACTAGCCTTTGGCTTGATACACCGGAGCAAGCAGTCATGAACCACCCTTCCGAACAACGCTACCTGGTCAACAAGACCTATGACGAAATCAAGGTCGGCGACTCGGCCAGCCTGACCCGCACCCTGATGCCCGAGGATGTGAAACTGTTCGCCATCCTGACCGGCGACGTCAATCCCGCCGTCGTCGATCCGAGCTACTCGGAAAGCGGCCTGTTCCGCGAAGTCATCGCCCACGGCATGTGGAGCGGCTCGCTGATCTCGACCGTGCTCGGCACGCAGTTCCCCGGCCCGGGCACCATCCTGGTCGACCAGAGCCTGCACTTCGCCCGCCCGGTCACCATCGGCGACACCATCACCATCACCGTCACCGCCAAGCAGAAATTCGATCACAACCAGCACGTCATCTTCGACTGCCTGTGCACCAACCAGGAAGGCCTGCCGGTCGTGCGCGGCACGGCCGAAGTGCTGGCCCCGACCGAAAAAGTCTCCCGGCTGCAGGAAGTGCATATGCCGGAGATCCGCATCGACGACAAGCACGAGCGCTACGTCCACCTGCTCGAGCGCGTCCGCGGGCTGGAACCCATCCCCACCGCCGTCGCCCATCCGTGCGACGAAGAATCGCTGAAAGGCCCGGTCATGGCCTTCCAGGCCGGCATCATCGAGCCCATCCTGGTCGGCCCGGAGAACAAGATCCGCGCCGTTGCCGAGGAATTCGGCATCGACCTCTCCGGCATCCGCATCGTCCATGCCGCGCACAGCCACGACTCGGCCGCGCTGGCCGTCTCACTGGTCCGCACCGGCGACGCCGAGGCGCTGATGAAGGGCAGCCTGCACACCGACGAACTGATGGGCGAAGTCGTCGCCCGCGCCAACGGCCTGCGCACCAGCCGCCGGATCAGCCACGTCTTCCTGATGGACGTGCCGACCTACCACCGGCCGCTCTTGATCACCGACGCGGCGATCAACATCGCCCCGACGCTGGAAGACAAGGTCGACATCATCCAGAACGCCATCGACCTCGCCCACATCATCGGCATCCCGGAACCCAAGGTGGCGATCCTCTCGGCGGTCGAGACGGTCAACCCGAAAATCCAGTCCACGCTCGACGCCGCCGCCCTGTGCAAGATGGCCGACCGCGGCCAGATCAAGGGCGGTATCCTCGACGGCCCGCTCGCCTTCGACAACGCCGTTTCCATCGTCGCCGCCAAGACCAAGGGCATCAAGTCGGCGGTCGCCGGCCACGCTGAAATCCTCGTCGTCCCCGATCTCGAATCCGGCAACATGGTGGCCAAGCAGCTCGAATACCTGGCCAACGCGCTGACTGCCGGCATCGTGCTCGGCACCAAGGTGCCCATCGTGCTGACCAGCCGCGCCGACAGCGCCGAAACCCGTACCGCGTCCTGCGTCATCGCCGCGCTGGTCGCCCACCACAACCGCAAGACTGGAACCACCTGATATGCAGCAAGGCATCCTGACGATCAACGCCGGATCGTCCTCGATCAAGTTCGCCCTTTTTCCGCTCGCCCACCCGATCTCCCCGGAGGCCGAAGTCTCCGGGCAGATCGACGGCATCGGCACCAGCGCCACCAAAATGGTCGCCAAGGACCGCGCCGGCACCAAGATCGCCGACCAGGCCATCGCTGGCCAGGCAGTCAGCCACGACCAGGCCTTCGACGCCCTGCTCCAGTGGTTCCAGGCTACGCAAACCGGCTGGCAGATCGTTGCCGTCGGCCATCGCGTCGTTCATGGCGGTGATCTTTACTCACAGCCGACCATCGTCGACGCCCAGGTCGTCGAGCACCTGACCAGCTTCATCCCGCTCGCCCCGCTGCACGAGCCGCACAACGTCGCCGGCATCCGCGCCCTGCAGAAGCTGCTGCCCGACGTGCCGCAGATCGCCTGCTTCGACACCGCCTTCCATCGCAGCCAGTCGGACGTCGCCCAGGCCTTCGCCCTGCCCCGCGCGTTGACCGCCGAAGGCATCAAGCGCTACGGCTTCCACGGCCTGTCCTACGAATTCATCGCCCGCGCCCTGCCGCAGCACTCCAGCCGCGCCACCGGCCGCGTCGTCGTCGCCCATCTCGGCAACGGTGCCAGCATGGCGGCCATGGTCAATCGCAAATGCGTCGCCACCACCCTCGGCTTCTCGACCATCGACGGCCTGATGATGGGCACCCGCTGCGGTAACCTCGACCCCGGCGTCGTGCTGCACCTGATGGAAACCAAGGGCCTGTCGGTCAAGGACATGACCCGCATCCTCTACAAGGAATCCGGCCTGCTCGGCGTGTCCGGCATCAGCCAGGACATGCGCACCCTGCTCGCCAGCGACAAGCCGGAAGCCGAGGAAGCGGTCAACCTGTTCTGCTACCGCATCGTCCGCGAACTCGGTTCGCTGGTCGCCGCCGCCGGCGGCCTTGATGCGCTGGTATTCACCGGCGGCATCGGCGAACACGCCGCCGAGGTCCGCCGCCGCGTCTGCGAACAGTCCGAATGGCTCGGCATCCGCCTCGACCCGGAAGCCAACGCCCGCCACGACATCGTGATCAGCGCCGGCGACAGCAGCGTCGACGTGCTGGTCATTCCGACCAATGAGGAATGGATGATGGCGCACCACGCGCAGACGCTGCTGGCGCTCTGAAACAAAAATATTTTTTCTGCCCCGCCCCGGTCCCCGAAAGGTGGCGGGGCTTTGTTTTTTAAAGCGGACCAGGCTCGGTTTTGTGCAGAAATTTATCAACCCGGGCTGGAAGAAAGCAATTTGCAAGCTTGAGTCAATAAAGTCCCCTATTACCAACAAACCGTAGGGGAAGGGCTGCAATATGGATCGTCGTCAATTCAATCTCGGACTCCTCCAAATTAATTGAGCCTGGCCCCTTTAGCTCGCGTTCAGGTACGGGGTGTAGTCGATGAACCAGCCATGGCCGGAGGCGATGGTGTCGAGGGTAATTTGGGCATTGGTGCCGGTGCCAATGGTTTGGGCGAGAGTGGCATTATCGAGATCGGCAACGCGAACGCCAGCAGACAATTCCCCTGGCCATAGATCGCTTCCATTGCCCTGACTTGACTTGCGAAGTTTGATAACGATAGGCCGGCTGGGGCAGGTATCCACGTGACTACTGACGATCTCCAGCACGTGAATATCGATCGATACCTTAAAGCGTAAGCCTCGATATTCCACCATGAAAACCGCCTTGTCCTTGCCCAAGAATCCCGGCTTGGGGTCATAGGCATAGAACATACTGCCATCATTGCCCACTATGTACTCTAGTGACCCCTGCCGCGGCCCTTGCAGCAGGGTCGGTTTGAATTCGGCAATATCCAATACATTATTCTGCTGCAAACGCTGTATATAGTTTCTGACCTCGCCGGCAGGATGAACACCGCGCAAGGCGTTATCCGGCTTGAGATCATGCTCGGTCTCGGTACAGCTGCGAATGAGATAATCCACCGGCTGCTTGCCCACGGCATCCGTTGCGGCCGCCACGATCATCGGCGTTTCCTGGGGGGACACATAAGGCACGTCTAGGAAAATCATCAGTTCGTCTCCTCCATGAGGAATTGTGCTTCATTGAGCAAGGCGGCGGCGTGCTTCGACAGGTTGCCGAATCGCAAAATAAAAGGGGCTAGGCTCAATTTTAGCTCCGACCTGCCGCTGACGCCCCCATTTTGGCGCTTGCCTGGCAAACCCGCAGCCGTGATATCATCAGTCATGGCTGATGTGAAAAGCATTGACGAATCCCACAAGATTTCCGACAAGCGCGGAAATGGGAAACTGCGCCGGGAAGTCTGGATTGATGAGGCCACCGGGAAGGTCACACGGTATAACCTCGCCTACGTCAATCACAACATTTTCCCCGGCGACAATGGGCGCGTAGTTGGTTACGACAACGCCCACGACGGCCACCATCGCCACTATTTCGGTGTCGTGGAACCTATCGAGTTTGTCAGCTTCGAAGATACGGAAGCGCGTTTTGAACACGACTGGATTGCATTGAAGGACAGCAAATGACCAAGCTCATTATCAAGACCGGAACGGAAGCCGACTTCTTCAAGCGTGGTCGCCAGTTGGCTAGGGCGGCAGACCGTGGAGAACAGCTACCCGATGAGCGCACGGTTTGCTTTGAAGACCCCGCAGAACTCATGAAGCTGATCACCGTGGCTCGCCTGGCACTATTCCGTGCGGTAAAGGAAATGCCCGGTTCGATTACCCAGATTTCGGAACGCCTGCACCGGGACCGCAGTGCCGTGAAGCGCGATATCGATGAACTGGAACGCGCCGGCCTGCTGACGATTGCCGAGAAGGTGCTACCCGGGCATGGGCGCATGAAAGAAGTTCGGGCGACGGCCAATCGTTTCAGCCTTCAGGCCGAGGTGGCTTAGCCGCGACCGGGCAGAATGCTACGGTCGGCCGGAAAAAATAGGCAAAAATCAAAACGGGAAAAGTGATGAGCAGCGTCAACCTGCTGGTCATTCCGACCGATGAATATTGCTGTTTCTGGCATACCGTCTCATCCAATCAGGGTCGCCTGGAAATGCCATATATCGCGAATAGCGACTATTTTTTGTGGTGGCAATAAATAATTGCACAAATGAATTTACGCCCCTACAATAAATCACATGAGCACCTTCGATCCGGACAAGGATGCAATCAACAAAGCAAAACACGGCCTTTCTCTTGCTGATGCGGAACAGATTGATTGGGGTGCAGCATTAGTCTGGGAGGATGACCGCAAGGAATACGGTGAAACCCGCTTGGTTGCTCTCGCCCCCATTGACGACAGGCTGTTCTGCTGCGTCTATGTCGAGCGTAACGGCCAGAAGCGAATCATCAGCCTGCGAAAGGCAAACAAACGTGAGGTAACAGACTATGCGTCAAACGATTAAAACCAGATCAGGGCGAGTTCTTGCGATGCCTTCCGACGAAGAAGATGCGGCCATTACCGCCGCCGCCCTGAGCGATCCGGACAATCAGCCATTGACGGACGAGCAGCTTGGCCAATTCAAACGCCGTGGCCGCCCCGTTGGCAGCAACAAGGCAAAGGTGAACCTGAGGCTTGATGTCGATATTCTGGAAGCGTTCAAATCTGGTGGCGATGGCTGGCAGACAAGGATTAACGCCGCTTTGCGCGATTGGGTTCAGCATCACTGAGTCGGTGTCGACTAACGGAACTGAATGGATGATGGCGCACCACGCGCAGACGCTGCTGGCGCTCTGAAACAAAAATATTTTTTCTGCCCCGCCCCGGCCACCGAAAGGTGCCGGGGCTTTGTTTTTTCGGGGTTTTTTGAGCATGCCATTGTCACCTGACGCAAAAGCACCAAACACCGTATCTAGTCAAGATATTGCCTTCGACCACTATATCTAGTAGCTTTGCAACATTCGAAAACTAATAACCTGAACAATCTCAAATCGATGAGGAGCCACCGATGAGCAAGATCGCCGAGCAGTTGTCGCTGACCGATATTCCCGCACCGCCGCAGTATGCGCCGCTGCCGGAGCAGGAAATCTCCGGCGAAGTGCTCATCGAGAAGTACGCCAAGGGCAAGGAAACCAACGTTCACGACGTGCGCCGCCGCGTCGCCTACGCGCTGGCCCAGGTCGAACAGGAAGCCGACCGCGCCCATTGGGAAGGCAAGTTCCTGTGGGCCCAGGAAAACGGTTTCATCCCGGCCGGCCGGATCAACTCCGCCGCCGGCACCGACCTCCAGGCGACGCTGATCAACTGCTTCGTGCAGCCGGTCGGCGACTCCATCGTCGAGAACACCGACGGCAAGCCGGGCATCTACACCGCGCTGGCCCAGGCTGCCGAAACCATGCGTCGCGGTGGCGGCGTCGGCTACGACTTCTCCTCCATCCGCCCGCAGGGCGCCCGCGTCAAGGGCACGCAATCGCGCGCTTCCGGCCCGGTTTCCTACATGCGGGTCTTCGACCGCTCCTGCGAAACCGTCGAATCCGCCGGTGCCCGCCGCGGCGCCCAGATGGGCGTGCTGCGCTGCGACCATCCGGACATCGAGGACTTCATCCACGCCAAGGACAAGGGCGACCTGACCAACTTCAACATCTCGATCGGCGTCACCGACCCGTTCATGGAAGCCGTCGATGCCGACGGCGACGTCGAGC
The DNA here is from genome assembly GCA_903922075.1 of uncultured beta proteobacterium. GTDB lineage: Bacteria > Pseudomonadota > Gammaproteobacteria > Burkholderiales > Rhodocyclaceae > Azonexus. The sequence continues at coordinate 34,002 of CAIXSK010000005.1, forward strand.
TGCTGCACCGCGCCGAGCCGAACAGCGAAATGCGCGCCGCCGGCGCCTACCAGCGCGAAGACGGCCTGTGGGTCTACCGCAAGGTGCGCGCCCGCGACCTGTGGGACCAGGTGATGAAATCCACCTACGACCACGCCGAGCCGGGCATCCTGTTCCTCGACCGGATGAACAAGGACAACAACCTCAATTACTGCGAAGTGATCGAGGCCACCAACCCCTGCGCCGAACAGCCGCTGCCGCCGTACGGCTGCTGCTGCCTGGGTTCGATCAACCTGACGCTGTACGTCAAGGAACCCTTCTCCGAGCAGGCCGAGTTCGATTTCGACGCCTTTGCCGAAGTCATCCGCGTCTCCACCCGCATGCTCGACAACGTGCTCGACGCCACCCACTGGCCGCTTGAGCGCCAGCAGCAGGAAGCCGCCAACAAGCGTCGCGTCGGTCTCGGCTATACCGGCCTCGGCGATGCGCTGGCCATGCTCCGCCTGCGCTACGACAAGCCGGAAGCCCGAGCCATGGCCGCCCGCATCAGCGAATTCATGCGCGACACGGCTTACCTGTACTCGGTCGAAATGGCCAAGGAACGCGGCGCCTTCCCGCTCTTCAATGCC
>CAIXSK010000006.1 GCA_903922075.1 uncultured beta proteobacterium
ACCGGCCAGCACGTCAGCGATGCCTATATCGTCGAATACACGCAGAAGTTCTGACGACGCTTGGCGCCGGCCTGGCGTTTACCGTCCGCCGCCCCGCCCCAGGCAGCTCCGGTAGCGCCCTTCGACCCGCCGGGCGAACCATTCGGTGGTCAGCTTGCGGCTGATTTTCGGGCTTTTCAGGTCGATTTGCGGCATCGCCTGGCGGGGTAGCGGCCGGCCGGATTGTTCGGCCAGTTCGAAAACCCGGTTGAACAGCGGGCTCTTGCCGAAGGCCATGGTTTTTTCCAGCAGCAGGTCGCGGCGGATTTGCGGGCGGCTCATGTCGAGGCGCTTGGCGATGCCAATGGCGGCTTCCTCGACGCTGCTCGGCACGGTAGCCGGCTGGCCGTTTTCGTAGCGCAGCAGGTCGCCGTCGGGCGCCAGCGGCTGGCCGGTCAGCTTGCCCAGGGCGAGCTGGAAGGCGGCGTTGCGGCTGCTGTAGCGGCCGGCGTTGAAGTCGGCGAAGCGATAGGTGATGGCGTCGTAGGGCACTTCGTAGTCGAGCAGGATGGCGCTGCCGAAATAGACGCCGCCGCGCCGGGTGAATACCTCGTGGCGCAGTTTTTTGGCGATCGGGTACGGGTAGTCGCGTTGCCTGGCATGCTGAGCGGCGAAGTCGATGCTGACTTGCATCGGCCCGCCGGTATGTACCGGGTTCTGGTCGGCGAACAACTGGCGGCCGAAGGGCAGTTCGCCGGTCATGTCCTCGAACAGGGCATTCAGCTGTTTCTCGGTCTTCAGGCTGTCGATGCGCTCGTTGTAGCTCTTGCCGTCCGGCGAGGCCTTGCCCAGCGCGGCGTTGACGATCAGCATCGGCACGCCATAGCGGTCGGCCCGGGATTCGAGTTCGCGGCGGACGATATTGGGCAGCCCGGGCACCGTCGGATCGGCCTGGAAGCTGGATTCCTGCTCGATGATGGCGATCGCCGCGCAATAGGTCTGCGTCGCGTGCGGCACTTCCAGCGTCCTGAAGGCGGTGTGCAGATCGTCGGCCCAGCCCTGGCGGTCCCTGGCATAACCCGGGATCAGGCGGACGATGCGCCTTTTGACTTCGGCCTCGGGCAGCGAGGTCGGCCAGGCAGCGGCCGTCCGGCCGTCGGCGCGGCGGGCCATGTCGGGCGGCAGCCGACCGCCCTCCTCCTCGCCTTCCTCGAACAGCGAACAGCTGGTCAGAGTGGCAAACAGGGCGACAGTCAGCAGGAGATGCCGGTTGGGCAGGCGCATGGGGTCAGGCCGGGAGCAGGCGAATGAACGCGATGGTGGCGAAGGATATCCCTTCGCCGATCAGGTTTAAACCGGTTCGAGCTGGCGCAGCGTCTTCTGGAACTGCGCCGCATCCTGGAAGCCGACGATGCGCACGGCCTTGTTCTCCTGCCCCTGGGCATTGAAGAAAATGATCCCCGGTGGGCCGAACAGGCCGAAGCGGGCGAGCAGCGCCTTGTCGTCGTCGGAATTGGCCGTGACGTCGGCCTGGAGCAGCGTGTAGCCGGCCAGTCTGGCCCGGACGGCCGGGTCGGCGAAGGTGAAGCGTTCCATTTCCTTGCAGGAGACGCACCAGTCGGCGTAGAAATCGAGCATGACCGGCTTGCCGGCGGTCTGGAGGCGAGCCTCCAGCGCGGCGACCGAGGCGACGCGCTCGAAGGGCAGCTTCTTTTCCTCGGCGGCGACGGCGCTGCCGCGCAGGCCGGCCAGCGGCTGCAGCGGGTCGCGGCCGCCGGCCAGGGCGCCGATCAGCAGCGCGGCACCGGTCAGCAGCATGACGATGCCGATGCCCTTCCAGAAACGCTGCCAGCCCTTGGCGTGCGGCGGCAGCGGGTCGAGGGCGTGGAGGTAGATGGCCGGGACGATCAGCAGCAGCGCCCAGGCGAGCATCGCGGCGACCGCCGGGATGACCGGCGAGACCAGCCAGACGGCGGTGGCCAGCAGCAGCACGCCGAAGGCCTTCTTGACGCCTTCCATCCACGGCCCGGTCTTGGGCAGCAGCGAACCGCCGGCGACGCCGACGGCGATCAGCGGCGCGCCCATGCCGAGCGCCATGACGAACAGCGCCGTGCCGCCGAGCACGGCATCGCCGGTCTGGCCGATGTAGAGCAGCGCGCCGGCCAGCGGCGCGGCAACACAGGGGCCGACGATCAGCGCCGACAGCGCGCCCATCAGGAAAACGCCGATGCCGCGCCCGCCCTGCAGGTGGCCGGATTCCTCCGACAGCTTGCTTTGCAGCGCGGTCGGCAGTTGCAGCTCGTAGAAGCCGAACATCGAGAAGGACAGCACGACGAAAACCAGCGCGAAGCTGCCCAGCACCCACGGATTCTGCAGGGCGCTGGAGATCAGCGTGCCGGTCATGCCGGCGGCGACGCCAGCCGCCGCATAGGTGACGGCCATGCCCAGCACGTAGGCCAGCGCCAGCGCGAAGCCGCGGGCGTGCGAATTCTTGTGGCCCTGGCCGGCGATGATGCCGGACAGGATGGGGATCATCGGGAAGACGCAGGGGGTCAGCGACAGGCCCAGCCCGGCTACGAAGAAGAAAGCGAGATTGGCCCAGAAGCCGGCGTGCTTCAGCGTCGAAGCGATCATGCCGCTTTCGTCGCCTTCGGCAGCGGCGGCTACGGCCGGCGGCGCACTTGCCGGGTCGGGCAGCGTGACGCTGACAGCCTGGGTTTGCGGCGGATAGCAGACACCGGCATCGGCGCAGCCCTGCGAAACGAGCTTCAGGTTCAGCGCCAGCGGACCGGAACTGGTCCGCTCGACCGGCACGCGGATGGCGACCTGCTGGTAATAGACCTCGACCTTGCCGAAATTCTCGTCGTTGTGCTCCTTGCCCTTGGGGAAGGTAGGTGTGCCGAGCGTGACCATCTCGCCATCGACGCGGAAGCGGAACTTGTCGCGGTAGAGGTAGTAGCCCTTGGCGATCTCGTAGCTGACTTCGATCGTCTGGCCGTCGAGGGCGCGCACCGACGGCTTGAAGGCGACGGCCGGGTCGAGGAATTCGTCGGCGTGGGCCAGCGAGCCAAATAAGGAAAACAGCAGTGAGAAAAGCAGGAAGAGGATGCGCATGGTCATTGGACGGTTTCTTCGGCCACCCAGTTCAGGTAGGCGGGCAAACCCTGCGCGATGGGCAGGGCGATGATTTCCGGGACGGCGTAGGGGTGGCGTTCGTGGATCAGTTTTTCCAGCGCCGGGTAGTTTGCTACGGTCGCCTTGATAAAAAGCGGTATTTCCGTGGCCGACTCGACGGCGCCCTGCCAGCGATAAACCGACTGGACGCGCGGCAGGATGTTGACGCAGGCGGCCAGCCGGGCCTCGACGACGGCCAGCGCGATGGCGTTGGCGCTTTCTTCGTCCGGGCAGTTGGTGATGACGAGCAGGGTTTCTTCCATGGGCGGATATTACTTGAGCAGGCGGCGGCGGGTCAGCCGTAAGGCGATGGCGAAGGCTACGGCGGCGGTGCCGAGCAGGGCCATGATGTGGATCAGGGCGTCGGTCGGCACCTGACCGGCGAGCAGCGGGCGGACCAGCGCGACGCCCTGGGCCAGCGGCAGCCAGCCGCCGATCAGGGCCAGCCAGCCGGGCAACTGCTCGGTCGGGAAGAAAACGCCGGAAATCAGCGTCATCGGCGTGATGAACAGCGTGAAGTAGTACATGAAAAAATCGTAGGACGGCGCCAGCGCGTTCCAGATCAGGCCGAGCGCCGCGAAGGCCAGGCCGGTCAGCACGATGGCCGGCAGCGCCCAGAGCATCAGCGGGCCGTTGGTCAGGCCCATGGCGGCGATGACGACGAGGATGGCGGCACCGGAAAACAGCGACTTGGTAGCCGCCCAGAACAGCTCGCCGGCCACCACATCCGAGAGGCCGAGCGGCGTATTGAGGATGGCGTCCCAGGTTTTTTGCACATGCATCCGCGAAAAAGCCGAATACAGCGCTTCGAAGGTCGCCGCGTTCATCGTCGAGGCGCAGACGGTGCCGGCGGCCAGGAAGGCGATGTAGGGCTGGCCGTCGATGCTCGGCAGCATGGCGCCCAGCCCGTAGCCGAGGCCGAGCATGTAGATCATCGGGTCGGCCAGGTTGCCGAGGATGGAGGGCAGCGCCAGCTTCTTCCAGACCAGGAAATTGCGCCGCCAGACGGGCAGGAAGCCAAGCGGGTTGGAACGGGCGGCGGTCAGGGAGGCGGGCATCGGCGGACGGTGGGCAGGAGGCGAAGCGCCATTCTAGCGCCTCGTTAAGTCCTCCCCTACCCTGGGGAAGCACTGATTTAATCCGTTCGCCCTGAGCTTGTCGAAGGGCTTTCCTGATGGAAGCAAGGGCTTCGACAAGCTCAGCCCGAACGGCTATGAATAAATCAGCCCTTTCCTAGCCGGCGAGGCTGGTAGCACAGACCGCGCCGATTTCGGGCAGGTCGTCCGGGCTTAGTTCGAGGCAGGCCAGGCAGTCGGCGCCGAGCTTTTCCCATTCGCTGGTCAGCGACTGGGCGGTATGCGTCTGGACCAGGTATTCGGCCAGCTGGGCGACGGCGATCAGGCGGCGCGAACTTTCCGGCAGTTCGATGCTGCCATCCAGCGCGCCGAGCGCGTGGTGATGGCGGATGGCCAGGCAGGTGTCTTCGGGCAGCAGCCAGCCTTCGGCCAGATCGGCGCCGAGCGTGGCGTGGTTGAGCCCGATGGCACCCTCCTCGACTTCCGTGAAGGGGCGCGCGGTTTCGTTGTTGGCGCGGATCAGGACGTCGCGGTATTCCGGGAAAGGGATCATCAGCATCGGGATGCCGCAGTCGCGGAACAGCGCGAAGGTGTGAGCGTCTTCCGGGCGGATGCCGATGTGGCGGCCAAGATGCTTGGCGACGCAGGCAGCGACTTCGGCGGTCAGCGCCGAGGCGTCCCAGAAGCGTTCCATGTTGGGCACGTGCTTGAAAGCATCTTTCAGGGCCAGCCCAGCCACCGTCTTGACGACGACCTTGAGGCCGAGCACGAGCAGCGCTTCCTGCACGGTCGGCACCTTCTTGCCGAACGAGAAATACGGCGAATTGGCAATCTTGATCATGCCGGCCGACAGCCCGACGTCCTTGCTCAGCAAGCGGGCCAGATAGATGAAATCCGGCTCGTCCTTGGCGGTTTCCTGCTCGATCTGCGTCAGGATGGTCGGGCGCGGCGGGATGCCGATGTCGCGGATCTCGATTTTCATCCGGGATTCGACGGCGTCGGAATGCGGGGTGGGCGGCTTGTTGTTCAGGCTGGAATCCATGGCGGACTGCGCTTTCGTCACAATCCGGCATTATATTCCCGCTCAGGCCGTGCGGGCCTTCATGACGATGCAATCGGGGCTAAACTGGGCGGCAATTCGGTTATCGAATGGCCATCGGGGTGATGAACAGGAGGATGCGATGGATGCAAAACTTTCTCCCAAGGCGGTGCTGATCGATCTGGCCGGCGTGCTGCACACCGGCGACGACCCGCTGCCCGGCGCCGTCCTGGCTCTCGCCCGCCTGCGTGCCTCGGGCGTCCCGTTGCGCTTTTTGACCAACACGACGCGCACGCCAAGCAACGTCCTGTTCGCCAAGCTGCAGCGCATGGGCTTCACGCTCGCCGTCCGCGAGATCCAGACCGCCGCGCTGGCAGCTCGGACGCTGGTCCGCAGCCGCGGCCTCAAGCCGCTGTGGCTGGTGCATCCCGATATCGCCGCCGAAATGGGCGGTAGCGCGCCCGATCCCGATGTCGTCGTCCTTGGCGACATGGGCCCGCATTTCACCTACCCCATCCTCAACCATGCTTTCCGCCTGTTGATGGACGGCGTGCCGCTGATGGCGATGGCCCGCAATCGCTATTTCATGGAGCAGGACGGCCTGTCGCTCGACATGGGCGCCTTCGTCGCCGGGCTGGAATACTCGGCCGGCGTCTGCGCCGAAATCACCGGCAAGCCGGCCCCCGCCTTCTTCGCCGCGGCGCTGGCCGAACTCGGCGTCGCCGCCGCCGACGCGGTGCTGATCGGCGACGACTTAACCGACGACATCGGCGGCGCCCAGGCGGCCGGTATTCCCGGCATCCTGGTCCGTACCGGCAAATTCCGCCCGGGCGACGATCAAAACCCGGACATCCGGCCGGCGGCGGTGTTCGACGACTTCAATGCTACGGTCGATGCGATTTTGAGCTGAAAATCGAAGTCGGGCCCTGTGGTCTGTTCTGCCAATTGCGAAGCAGATCACTAGCAATGCGACAATGTCGCCATGCCGCCGGCCATCATCCTCAGCACCCTCAATGCCCGCTACATCCACGCCTCGCTCGGCCTGCGCTATCTGCTGGCCAACCTCGACCGGCACGGCGGGGCCGGCTTGCGCCAACGGGCCCTCCTGCGTGAATTCACCATTTCCCGGCCAGTCCCTGAAATCGCCGCGTCGATCTTGGCCGAACTCGGCGAACCGCTCGACGGCCAGCCGCAGATCGTCGGCCTCGGCGTCTATATCTGGAACATCGCGCCAACCACCGAACTGGTTCTCCAGCTGAAGGCTGCCCGGCCGGCGCTGAAAATCGTCCTCGGCGGGCCGGAAGTCAGCCACGAATGGGAAGCGCAGGAAATCGTCCGCCGCGCCGACCACCTGATCACCGGCTGGGGCGACGTCAGCTTCGCCAAGCTCTGCCGCGCCCTGCTCGACGGGCCGCCACCGCTGATCAAAGTGATCCCCGGCGAACAGCCGCCACTGGCCGAGATCGAATTGCCCTACGCCGAATTCACCGCTGACGACCTCGCCCACCGCCTGCTCTACGTCGAAGCCTCGCGCGGCTGCCCGTTCAAATGCGAGTTCTGCCTCAGCGCGCTGGATAAAACCGCCTGGGCCTTCGAGCAGCCCCGCTTCCTCGCGGCGCTGGATACGCTCTTCCAACGCGGGGCGCGCAACTTCAAGTTCGTTGATCGCACCTTCAACCTGAAGATAGCCAGCTCGCTGGCCATCCTGCAATTCTTCCTCGACCGCCTGACGCCCGAGCTCTTCCTGCATTTCGAAGTCATCCCCGATCACCTGCCGGAACGCCTGAAAGCCATGATCGCCCGCTTCCCGCCCGGCGTGCTGCAGCTGGAAATCGGCGTCCAGACCTTCAACCCCGAGGTCCAGCAAACCATCTCGCGCCGTCAGGACAACGAAAAAACCTGCGCCAACCTCGCCTGGCTGGCCGAGCACAGCCCCGCCCACCTGCACGCCGACCTGATCTTCGGCCTGCCCGGCGAAACGCTGGAGAGTTTTGCCGCCGGTTTCGACCGCCTCTACGCCCTGCGCCCGCATGAAATCCAGCTCGGCGTGCTGAAACGCCTGCGCGGCACCCCCATCGCCCGGCACAGCGCCGCCCACGGCATGGTCTACGACCCCGAAGCGCCCTACACCGTCCAGCAAACCGCCGTCGTCGACGCCGCCACCGTCCAGCGCTTCACCCGCCTCGCCCGCTACTGGGACCTGCTCGCCAACTCCGGCCGCTTCAAGGCCAGCCTCGCCCTGCTGCTCGAAGCCCCCTCCCCGTTCGCCGCCTTCCTGGCTTTTAGCGACTGGCTCTGGCAAACCACCGCCCAAACCCACCGCCTGACGCCGGAAACGCTGGTCGATAGCCTGTTCGCCTATCTAACGACCATCATCGGCCGGGACAAGGAAACCGTCCGCCACACCCTGCTCGCCGACTACCAATCCAGCGGCGCCCGCGCCAACCCGGCTTGTTTGCAGGGGCTGTTGAAGGACAGGGAAAAGCCGGTGCAGCGATCATCGAAGGCGCTGGCGCAGCGGCAGGAGCGGCATGGGGTTTTGGGGGGCTGAAGCTTCCGCTTCCAGCCATTGCCGGCCGTCTGACGATTGGTACACGAAGCAGTCATTAGGCGCCAGCAGTCAATGAATTACCCGGTTTCCGCGTCCTCGAGCACTCATCCGGTTGATGGCATCGGCATTATCAATGAGGCATAATGCTGATCGATAATTCGTTGACCGACTGCTAAGGCGAACGTGCTTGTTCCGAGGAGGTGATTTGAAAAGGCTGTTTCTTCCGTTCTTACTGACTCTAGCTGCGATTTGTTCGGGCTGCGTGACGGCACCGGCGATACCGGAAGGCTATTCAGGGCCAATCGCCACGGTCAATGACTCGACGATGTCTGAAACCTACAACCGGGCACAATTCTATTATCTAGGTGAAATCGACGGAAGGCGGATGGACAACGTGCTGTTCAAGACGCGACAGCAAAACTCGGGGAAGGGATTTTCCTTGGCAACGTCGCAATATTCGCGACAGGTTCCGGCGGGCCTTCGCCAGCTCAAGCTGCAAGCCAGGATCGGCTATGGCGCCCCGATTCAAGAGATTCTGAATTCGAGTACCGTCTATGAGGTGGAGAGGACGATCAGCGTCACGCTTGAGTCAAACAAGACCTATGTCGTCAAAGGGAAACTGAGCGCTGAGGAAAAATCTGTTTGGCTTGAAGAATCGGATACGGGCAAGCGAATTGAGCCGTAAAGAGGAGTCACCAGCATGAGAGCACGATATTATTTGGGAGGCTGGTGGCTGGCGATCAGCTTGATGAACTCCCTGATCCTGCTTACGGCCTGTAGCAGTGAACCGCTGGTTCGCGGTTACGTCGCACCTACGCATACCTGTTGTGCCAGATTCGAAGAATTCAAGTTTCACCAGCTGTCCTTGGGGCAGGAATTCGTTTTCAGCATCACCTCGGCCGACCCGACGTATCCGTTCTCGAATGGTCGACGCGAGCATTTTGCGGCGTTTAGCGTACCAGACGGTTTTGCCGCCACGACGATTCAAAGTAAGAGCTTCCTGTCCACCGATTTTCTCCCCAAGGCGACGGCCCTACTTCCGGACTTTATCTTCCTTGATGGTAGCTACCGGCAGATAAGCCGTGCGAGTGTAAAGAATCTGCAAGAACGAGGGAGCTTTTGGGGCGGTGCGCTTGGCAGTACAGTAATCGCGCCCCCGGGCGTTCGCTATTTTGTCGTCGTCGCCGGTATCGGCGACGGCTCAAATCAATATCATTCGGAAAATGGCAGGCTTCATCCGATTCCGGCGGCCGCTTTAGGCAAGCTGTCCCTAAGGTTATTTGGCGAGCCGATCAGGACGGCTGCGAGCAAACAGCCGGATTAGCCTCCTTGTCACTCAGGATCCTCTGACGCCGGCCACACCTCAAACGAGAGGCCGTTCTGAAGAACGCTGAAGGACGGCTTAGGGTCGCCAGCGGAAATAAATTCTGATTTTGGCCGTTTTTTGCCGCCGACCGTAGCATTTGCCCTCGGCCGCCCTGCCGCCGCCTAATCCCGCAATTCCCGCCCGGTCAGCTTGATGAAGACGTCTTCGAGGTTGGAGGCGCGGTGGACGTAGCGCAGGCCGTCGGCATCGGCCAGCCGAGCCAGCAGTTCGCGCGGGTCGCGGCAGTAGAAGAAGGCGGTTTCGCCGCTGGTTTCGACGCGGTCGGCCAGATGCTTGTGGTCCTGCACGAACAAATCCAGTTGGCCGTGGGCTTCGTCGAAGACTTCGACGACCTGCGGTTCGATCTGTTCGGCGATCAGCTGGCGCGGGCTGCCTTCGGCGATCTTGCGGCCGTGGTCGATGACGATCAGCGTGTCGCACAGGCGTTCGGCTTCGTCCATGAAGTGGGTGGTCAGGATCAGCGTCTTGCCGGCCGACTTGAGTTGCTTCAGGCGATCCCAGATCAGGTGGCGGGCCTGCGGGTCGAGGCCGGTGGTCGGCTCGTCGAGGAAGATGATGTCGGGGTTGTTGACCAGCGCCCGGGCCAGCGTCAGGCGGCGCTTCATGCCGCCGGACAGCGTGGCGATGCGGGCGTCGGCCTTGCCGGTCAGGCCGGCGAATTCGAGCAGTTGCGGGATGCGGGCCTTGATCTCGGCGTCTGGCAGGCCGAAGTAGCGGCCGAAAACGAGCAGGTTTTCGGCGCAGGTGAAATCGGGGTCGAGGTTGTCGAATTGCGGCACGACGCCGACCCGCGCCCTCGCCGGCTGGGCATCGGCCGGGATGGCGTGGCCGCCGAGCACGATGTCGCCGCTGTCCGGCGCGGTCAGGCCGAGGCAGAGGCGCAGCGTCGTCGTCTTGCCGGCGCCGTTCGGGCCGAGCAGGCCGAAGCAGGTGCCGGGTTCGACGGTGAACGACAGTCCGGCGACGACTTCGGTGCCGCCGTAGGTCTTGCGGAGATTGGCGGCGTTTAGTGCCGCCATGCGCGGGTGACGATGTCGCGGATCAGGTGCAGGCGACGGTGGAAGAAGTGGTCGGCGCCGGGCACGACGACGACCGGCAGGTCGTTCGGCTGCGCCCAGTCGAGCACGTTGGCGAGCGGCACGGTTTCATCGGACGAGCCGTGGATGACGATGGTGTCGTGCGGCACGGCTTCGGTGTCGTAGCTGCGGGTGCCTTCGACGAAGCCGGCGGCGGTGCCGACCAGCACCAGGCGCTGGGCCGGGTGGTTGGCTTCGGCTAGCCGTTTGGCGACGCGGGTCTGGCAGTAGGCGCCGAACGAAAAGCCGGCCAGTGCGACGGGCAGGTTGCCGCAGCGGCACTTGGCGTCTTCGAGGACAGCCAGCAGGTCGTCGATCTCGCCATTGCCTTCGTCATGGACGCCTTCGGTACCGCCGACGCCGCGGAAATTCGGGCGGAAGGCGGCGTAGCCCATGGCGACGAAGGTGCGGGCCAGCGTGTAGGCGACCTTGTTGGTGTTGGCGCCGCCGCCGATCGGGTGCGGGTGGGCGACCAGCGCGATGCCGCGCGGCGCGTCCGGACGTTCCATGATGACCTCGATCTTGCCGACCGGGCCATCGACGAAGATCTTTTCCTCGACGGCTTTCATATTTTCAGGCGCTCCACGACGCGACCGTTGATCAGGTGTTCCTGGATGATTTCCTCGACGTCGTCCTTGTCCACGTAGGTGTACCAGACGGCTTCCGGGTAGACGACCATGACCGGGCCGTGGTCGCAGCGGTCCAGGCAGCCGGCCTTGTTGATGCGGACCTTGCCCTCGCCCTTCATCTTCAGCTGACTGATCCGGTCCTTGGCGTAGGTCTGCATTTCGCTGGCGCCCAGGGCGTTGCAGCAGGTCTCGCCGGGTTCGCGCTGGTTGCAGCAGAAAAAGACGTGGTGTTTGAAGTGGCTCATCGGGTTCTCTCCTCGGGGGGCGCTCATTATAGGCGGTCCGGTTTCACGTGGAACGTCGGCGGCCCAGCCAGTGTTTTTCAAGGCCGACGATCAGGCTGATCGCCCAGGCTGCCGCGCCGATCTCCAGCCATTCGACCCAGCCGATCGGCGCGGTCTGGAAGGCGGTGTTGAGCGGCGGCCAGTAGGTGAGCAGCAGTTGCAGGCCGGTCATCGTGACCACCCCGGCCCACAGCCAGCCGTTGGAAAAGACGCCCTGGCGCCAGAAGCCGCCGGTCAGCGAGCGGCAGTTGAACAGATAGGCCATTTCGCCGAAGACGAAGACATTGACGGCGACCGTGCGCGCCTCGGCCAGCGTGTGACCCTGCTGCAGCTCGACCAGGAACAGCCCGAAGGCGCCGGCCAGCAGTAGCAGCGAGACGAGCACGATGCGCCGGATCAGGCCGGGGTCGAGCACCGGCATGGCCAGCCGGCGCGGCGGGCGGTGCATGATGCCGCGCTCGATCGGCTCGAAGGCGAGCGGCAGGCCGAGCAGCACGGCGGTGGTCATGTTGATCCAGAGGATCTGCAGCGGCGTGATCGGCAGCGTCGCGCCGCTGACGATGGCAGCGACGATGACCAGCCCCTCGCCGAAATTGGTCGGCAGCGTCCACGTGATGAACTTGACCAGGTTGTCCCAGACCCCCCGGCCCTCCTCGACCGCCGCCTCGATGCTGGCGAAATTGTCGTCGGTCAGCACCATCGCCGCCGCCTCCTTGGCCACTTCGGTGCCGGCCAGCCCCATGGCGATGCCGATGTCGGCCTGCTTCAGCGCCGGGGCGTCGTTGACGCCGTCGCCGGTCATCGCCACCACCTCGCCGCGGGTTTGCAGGGCGCGGACCAGGCGCAGCTTCTGTTCCGGCTCGACGCGGGCGAAGACGTCGACGGCGTGCGCCGCCTCGGCCAGCGCCGCGTCGTCGAGGGCGGCCAGTTCGCGGCCGGTCAGCGAGCGTTCGGCCTGCAGGCCGATCTGGCGGGCGATGGCCAGCGCAGTCACGGCGTGGTCGCCGGTGATCATCTTGACCCGGACACCGGCCGAATGGCAGTTGCGGATGGCGGCGACGGCGGCCTTGCGCGGCGGGTCGATCATGCCGGCCAGGCCGATCAGGGTCAGCTTTTCGGCGAATGCTACGGTCGCCCCGATTTTTTGCCCAAAATCGAAATGCCGCCGGGCCAGCAGCAGCACGCGCATGCCCTGTCCGGCGTAGGCGTGCGCGGCTTTTTCGACCGCTGCCCGGTCGATGGCCGTCAACCCGCCATCGGCGGCCAGCTGGTCGACGCACAGCGGCAACAGGCGTTCGAGCGCCCCCTTGACGTAGACCACCGGGCCGCCCTCGCCCTCGTGCGCCGTCGCCATGAACTGCCGGCCGGCGTCGAAAGGCAAGACGTCGCGGCGCGGCAACAGGGCGCGCAGCGTGTGTTCGTCCAGCCCGCCCTTGCGCGCAACGACGAGCAGCGCCGCTTCGGTCGGGTCGCCGGTGATCTTCCACTGGCCGTGCTCGTGGCGCAGCGAGGCGTCGTTGCACAGGGCGCCGGCGATCAGGCCTTCGCGCAGCGCGCCGGCGATTTCGGCCGGCATCTCGTCGTGGCTGATGCCGCCTTCCGGGGTGTAGCCGTGGCCGCCGACGGCATACCCCTCGCCGGCGCACCACAGGACGCGCACCGTCATCGCGTTCTCGGTCAGCGTGCCGGTCTTGTCGGAGCAGATGACGGTCGTGCTGCCCAGTGTCTCGACCGCCGGCAGGTGGCGGATGATGGCCCGCCGCCTGGCCATGCGGGCGACGCCGATGGCCAGCGTGACGGTGATCGCCGCCGGCAGGCCTTCGGGAATGGCGCCGACGGCCAGCGCGACGGCGGCCATGAACATGTCGAAACCCGTCTCGCCGCGCGCCAGCCCGACCCCGAAGGTGAGCAGCGCCAGGCCGCCGATGGCCCACAGCAGCCAGTTGGAAAAGGTCGCCATCTTGCGGGTCAGCGGCGTGACCAGATCGGGCGCGGCGGCAATCAGGCCGGCGATGCGCCCGGTCTCGGTGGCGTCGCCGGTGGCGATGACCAGCCCGGCGCCCTGCCCGGCCACCACCGTGGTCCCGGCGTAGGCCATGTTCAGGCGGTCGGCGAGTCGGGTGTCGGGGTGCAGTGGCGCGGCATCCTTGCCAACCGGCAGCGATTCGCCGGTCAGCATCGAGTCGTCGGTGTGCAGTTCATGCTCGTGGAGCAGCCGCAGGTCGGCCGGGATGCGGTCGCCGGCGGCGAGCATGACGACGTCGCCGGGGACCAGCTGGCTGGCGTCGAGCTGCTTGCGGTGGCCGCCGCGGCGGACGGTGACCGGCGTCGCGACGCTGCGCGCCAGCGCGGCCAGCGCGCCCTCGGCCTTGGCCTCCTGCCAGTAGCCGATGATCGCGTTGGTCAGCACGACGCCGAAGATCACGCTGCAATCGACGATTTCGCCCAGCGCACCGGTGACCAGCCCGGCGGCGATCAGCACGAGGACCAGCGGCTGGCCGAGCTGGGCGGCGAAGCGCCGCCAGGCCGGCTTGCCGGGGCGTTCAGTCAGGCGATTGGGGCCGTGGCGGGCGAGCCGCGCTGCCGCCTCTTCATCGCTCAGTCCGCTGGCCTGGTCGACGCCGAGACGCCGGCTGGCGCCTTCGGCCGAATCGGCGTGCCAGGCTAGGCCCGGCGCGTCGTCAGCAGCAGGAAGGGCAGCGTCAGGAAGGGCCATAGCGTGGCCACCAGCCGGGTCAGGCCGTTGAAATTGAGGAAATGCCCCTGCCGCCAGGCGGCCAGCGCGGCGGCGGAATACGGGTTGTGCGGCGCCAGGTTGACCAGCACGGTGCCGGCCATCAGCGCCAGCGCCGCGATCATCAGGCGCGGCGTCGCCGGCAAGGCCATGGCGATGGCCAGGATGGCGACGCCGACGGCGAGGCCGAGCCGGACGCCGGGCGTCAGCCAGGCCAGCGCTTCGGCCGGGTTGACCAGGATGGCGGCGGCCAGCGTGGCGACGGTCAGGTTGAGCAGCAGGAACAGCGGCACGATGACGTAGGCGGCGAGCAGCCGGGCGCACAGCATGCGGACGATCAGGCCGACGGCGACGGCGTTGAAGGCGGTGATGCTGGCTTCGATCATCACGAAGCTTTCGGCGGCGAAGGGCATGGCGGCGGTCAGGCCGAGCATCTGGCGGAGATCGCCGGCGCCGAACAGCAGGGTTTCCGGCGACAGCGGCACGAGCAGCCAGAGGCCGAGCAGGGTCAGGCCCAGCTCGGCGTGCGGAATCGGGGCGATCAGCCGGTGTTCCAGCGCCGCCAGCCGGGCGAAGACGCGCGGCCCGACCGCCTTCGCCCACAGGGCGCCGAGCAGCCCGCCGAGCGTGTTGCAGGCCAGGTCGACGTTGGACGGCACGCGCGAGGGCAGCCAGGTCTGCACGATTTCCAGGCCGCAACTGATGCCGCCGGCGAGCAGTGTGGCCAGGGCCAGCGCGGTGTAGCGGCCGGGCAGACGGCTCAGGGCCAGGGTCAGGAAGAAGCCGAGCGGCAGGTAGACGGCGATGTTGGCGACCAGGTCGAAAACGGTCCAGTAGCGCGGCCAGCCGCCTTCGAGGAAGGCCAGCGGCGAGACGCCGGTATCGCGCCAGCCGGCAAACGGATGCAGGCTGGCATAGGCGACCAGCCCCAGCCAGGCGAGCGCCAGGTAGCGGGAAAGCAGGATGGGACCGCGGCCGTGAGGATGCATGCCCCGATTTTAGGGACTATCCGCCGGGGCGTCAGCCGGATTGTGAGATTGCCCCCGGATTGCCGCCCGCGCCGGGCGGGTCGTCAGTGATGGTGCGGGTGCTCGGTCGCGTGGTGCGTTTCGGCCGCAGCGCGACGGCGAAGGGCTTCGTGGACGTCCTCTTGCGGCAGCGGATGGCCGACCCATTGCGGCAGCATCGAGCCGGCCACCATGCCGACGATGCTGACGCCCAGGCCGATCAGCTGCGGCGGCACCAGCTGGCCGGCGCCGGCCAGCGCGTAGGCGTAATCGCCGGCCGAGCCGCCCTGGCTGCTGACCAGCACTTCGATCAGGATCCACGACGACAGGCCGCCGATGATCGCCGCCAGCGCGCCCTGCGTCGTCGCCCGCCGCCAGAAGGCGCCGAAGAAGAGCGGCACGAAGGCGCCAGCCAGCGTGACCTTGTAGGCGTTCTCGACCATCTTGAAGATGCTGGCGTTGGAATACAGGGCAAAGCCGAGCACGATGCCGGCAAAGCAGACGATGGAGGCGCGCATGACCTTCAGGAACTGCTGGTCGCCCATGTGCGGGAAGAAGCCGCGGACGATGTTTTCCGAGAAGGCGACCGACGGCGCCAGCAGGGTCGCCGACGAGCAGCTCATGATCGCCGAGAGCACGGCGCCGAAGAAGATGGCCTGGGCGAAGACCGGCGTGTGCTGGAGGACGAAGGTCGGCAGGACCAGTTGCGAGTCGGTCTCCATCAGCCCGTTGAACAGCTCGGGGTCGATCAGCGTCGCCGAGTAGGCGATGAACATCGGCACGAAGGTGAAGCAGAAATAGATCGAGGCGCCGAGGATGGAGCCCCACAGCGCGATCGACTTGGTCTTCGCCGAGGTGATGCGCTGGAAGACGTCCTGCTGCGGGATCGAGCCGAGCATCATGGTCATCCAGGCGCCGAGGAAGGTCAGCCATTTCCAGGGGTCGGCCTCCGGGAAGAAATTCAGCTTGCCGGCCGCCGAGGCATGCTGGATCACGGTGTCCACACCCCCGGTCAGGCCGGCAACGATGTAGCCGATGAACAGCATGCCGCCCATGATGACGCCCATCTGGACGAAGTCGAGGATGGCCACCGAGAGCATGCCGCCGAAGGTGGTGTAGGTCAGCACGATGGCGGCGCCGAGGATCATGCCGGCTGGCTGGCTGACGAAACCGTTGGTGACGACGTTGAAGACCAGGCCGAGCGCCTTGATCTGGGCCGACACCCAGCCGAGGTAGGAGGCGACGATGCACAGCGTGGTCAGCACCTCGACTGTGCGGTTGTAGCGCAGGCGGAAGTAATCGCCCAGGGTCAGGATGTTCAGCTTGTACAGCTTGTTGGCGAAAAAGAAGCCGGCGATGATCAGGCACATCGACGAGCCGAACGGATCGGCGACGACGCCGCCCAGGCCTTCCTTGACGAAGGTGGCGGAAACCCCGAACACCGCCTCGGCGCCGAACCAGGTGGCGAAGACCGTCGCGGTGACGACCGGCAGCGGCAGGTGGCGGCCGGCGACGGCGAAATCCTTGGCGGTGTGCACGCGGGTCGCCGCGTACAGACCGATGCCGATGGAAACCATCAGGTAGAGAACGACGAACCAGATCAGCATGGGTGGTGCGTAAGAGGTTGAAAACGCGGGAATTATAAGGGCTTTGCCCAGCCCCGGGGATCAGAACGGCGGTGCCGCGTGAAATTTGATGAATGCTACGGTCGAGGGGTGAAAAAGGCCCAAATCCGTGGCGTGCAGCAGCAGCCGCCCGGCCCGGCCGCGCGCCTCGCCGCCGTAGAGTTCGTCGCCGAGGATCGGGTGGCCGAGCGCGGCCATATGCACCCGCAACTGATGCGAGCGGCCGGTGACCGGTTCCAGTTCGACCCGCGTGGTGTCGGCGAGCGGATCGCGGGCGATCACCCGAAAGCGGGTCAGCGACGGCTTGCCGATCTCGAAATCGACCTTCTGCAAGGGCCGGTTCGGCCAGTCGACGATCAACGGCAGGTCGACTTCGCCGGCATCTTCGGCGAGCAGCCCGGCGAGCACGGCGATGTAACGCTTTTCCGTTTGCCGCTCACGAAACTGCCGCGACAGCTCGCTATGCGCTGCTTCTCCGCGCCCAAGCACGAGCAGACCGGAGGTTTCCATGTCCAGCCGATGCACGGCCAGCGCATCGGGAAAGCGGGCCTGGACGCGGGCGACCAGGCAGTCCGCCTTGGCCGGGCCGCGCCCGGGCACCGACAGCAGGCCGGACGGCTTGTCGACGACGACGATGGCCTCGTCGGCGTGGATCACTGTCAGGCCGGTGTCGGGCGGCGGGCAATAGACGGTCAAAACGGCCTCACCCGCTGGCTGCAACGGCTGTCGCGGAAGGCCGTGGCTTCGCGCAGCCAGCCGGCGCCCGGCGAGGTCTGGGCGCAGATTCGGTCGTCGCCGGTCCGGCTCGCCCACCAGTACCACGGGGCCGGCCGGGCCGCGGCGCTGCCGGCCAGAAGGCACAGCAACCCCCCGGCCATGGTGCGCGCCAGCCTTGTTTTATATGAAGAATCTGCTTGCCAATCAGCCATGGTAAATGTACTGTATGTAAACACAGTATTCGAATAAGTACGCGGGGGGCGGGGAAATATACCTTGTTCTGTGCGCCGTATCCCTGAATTCAACTGTTGCCGATTGCATATCCAGTCGGATCGCATCAACGACTTAGTGCAGCAATTTCTATTCCATCCTTGGCCCCTGTGCCATAATCCGCTCAAATTTTCGAGGTAACGTCATGGACGACAACAAGGCAAAGGCGCTCGCCGCAGCGCTGCAACAGATCGAAAAGCAATTCGGCAAAGGCTCCATCATGAAGATGGGCGATGCCGAGATCGACGAAGGCATTCAAGTCGTGTCCACCGGCTCGCTCGGCCTGGACATCGCACTGGGCGTCGGTGGCCTGCCGCGCGGCCGCGTCGTCGAAATCTACGGTCCGGAGTCGTCCGGCAAGACTACCCTCTGTCTGCAGGTCGTCGCCGAAATGCAGAAGCTCGGCGGCGTCGCCGCCTTCATCGACGCCGAACACGCACTCGATCCGCAATACGCCCAGAAGCTCGGCGTCAATGTCGGCGAGCTGCTGATCTCGCAGCCGGATACCGGCGAACAGGCCCTTGAAATCGCCGACATGCTGGTCCGCTCCGGCTCTGTCGACATCATCGTCGTCGACTCGGTCGCCGCGCTCACCCCGCGCGCCGAAATCGAAGGCGAAATGGGCGACCAGATGGTCGGCCTGCACGCCCGCCTGATGAGCCAGGCCCTGCGCAAGCTGACCGCCAACATCAAGAAGACCAACACCCTGGTCATCTTCATCAACCAGATCCGGATGAAGATCGGCGTCATGTTCGGTTCGCCGGAAACCACCACCGGCGGCAACGCGCTGAAGTTCTACGCCTCGGTCCGCCTCGACATCCGCCGCATCGGCGCGATCAAGAAGGGCGACGAAGTCATCGGCAGCGAAACCAAGGTCAAGATCGTCAAGAACAAAGTCGCCCCGCCCTTCCGCGAAGCCATCTTCGACATCCTCTACGGCGAGGGTATCTCCCGCCAGGGTGAAATCGTCGAAATGGGCGTCGCCCACAAGCTGGTCGACAAATCCGGCGCCTGGTACGCCTACAAGGGCGAAAAAATCGGCCAGGGCAAGGACAATGCCCGCGAATTTCTGAAGGCGAATCCGGAAATCGCTCAGGAAATCGAGGCCGGTATCCGCGAGGCGGCCAGTACCAACGTCATCAAGCCGGTCAAGGCAGCCAAGGCGGATGCTTAATCTGCGCGTGCGCGCCCTGCAACTCCTGACCCGGCGCGATTACAGCCGGGCGGAGCTGAAGGGCAAGCTCGCCGCCGAAGCGGAATCCGAAGAAGAACTCGACCACGTGCTCGCCACCCTGCAATCCGAACGCCTTCTCTCCGACGAACGCTACGCCGCCCAGCGCGTCGTGGCGCGTGGTAGCCGCTACGGCAATACCCGCCTGAAACAGGAATTGCGGCAAAAGGGTGTGACCGACGAGGATATCGAGACCGCCCTGCCCGAGGCCGGCGACGAAACCGAGCGTTGCCGGGCGATCTGGGCGAAAAAGTTCGGTCATCTGCCGGAAACGGCCGAAGATCGTGCCAAACAGATGCGTTTCCTGCAATATCGCGGTTTTTCCGGCGAGGCCATACGCCGGGTCATGCGCGGAGCCGATCAATGAACACCCCTGTCGCCACCCTCTCGGCGCATAACCTGAAAAAGCGCTACAAGGCGCGGACGGTGGTCGAGGATGTCTCCTTCGAGGTCAAGTCCGGCGAAGTCGTCGGTCTGCTCGGTCCGAACGGTGCCGGCAAGACCACCTGCTTCTACATGATCGTCGGCCTGGTCGCGGCCGACGGCGGCGAGGTCTACATCGACGACAACCGCCTGACCCATCTGGCGATGCACAGCCGGGCCCGCCTCGGCCTCTCCTACCTGCCGCAGGAGGCCTCGGTCTTCCGCAAGCTCAACGTCGAGGAAAACATCCGCGCTGTGCTGGAGTTGCTCGATCTGCCCGAAGCCGAACTGAACGACCGTCTGGAAGGCTTGCTCAACGAACTGCACGTCGGCCATGTCCGTCACGTCAACGCCTCGGCCCTGTCCGGCGGCGAACGGCGGCGCGTCGAGATTGCCCGTGCCCTGGCCACCAATCCGCGCTTCATCCTGCTCGACGAGCCCTTTGCTGGCGTCGACCCGATCGCCGTGCTGGAAATCCAGAAAATCATCCGCTTCCTCAAGGAGCGCGGCATCGGCGTCCTGATCACCGATCACAATGTGCGCGAAACGCTGGGCATCTGCGACCACGCCTACATTATCAACGCCGGAAATGTACTGGCCGCTGGACGGCCGGCCGAAATCGTGAATAATGAAAGCGTACGGAAGGTTTATCTCGGCGAGCACTTCAAGCTCTGACCGACGAAACGTACCCGACCCCAACCGATGAAGCCGGCACTCCAACTAAAACTATCCCAGCACCTGGCGCTGACCCCTCAGCTCCAGCAGTCGATCAAGCTGCTTCAGTTGTCGACGGTCGAGATGCAGCAGGAAATCGAACGCTACCTGCTAGAAAACCCGATGCTGGAACGCGAGGACGAGCACGGCGGCGACAATTTCTCGGCGGCGCAGCAATTCGATTCCCCGCAGTCCACTGAAGGCGAACGCGAACAGCGCGCCGAACGCGAGGAACGGGACGCCCGCGAGGAGCGCGAACAGGACGCGCCCTCGGCGCCGTCGGAAGTCGACGACGACCGCTGGACTTCCGATGCCGGCACCTTTACCGGCGCCGGGCGTGACGAGGATGACGACAGCGATTCCCACGACGTCCATGCCGCCACTATCAGCCTGCGCGATCACCTCGGCTGGCAACTGGGAATGACCCAGGTTTCCGAGCGTGACCGCAGCCTGGTGCGTTTCCTGATCGAAGCGCTGGATGACGACGGTTACCTGTCGGCACCGCTCGTCGAGTTGTGGGAAACCCTGCCGCCGGAATACGAGATCGAACTCGAAGAGCTGGAAATCGCCCTGCATCACATCCAGAACTTCGATCCGACCGGTATCGGGGCGCGCAATCTGCAAGAATGCCTGGTGCTGCAACTGAAGGTTTTGCCGACCGGGCCGGACCGTACCCTGGCGCTGACCATCGTCGAAAAGCATCTGGAACTGCTGGCGGCCCGCGATTTCGCCAAGATACGCCGGCTGACCGGCTGCGACGACGAGGATCTGAAGGCGGCGCATTCCCTGATTACCAGCCTCAATCCGCGACCGGGCGCCGGTTATGCCCAGATCGAGGCGCGCTATATCACGCCCGACGTGATCGTCAAGAAACTGAAGGGCAAGTGGACGGCCTACATCAATCCGGATGCCTATCCACGCCTGCGCATCAATCGCCTGTATGCCGAAATCCTGGCCAAGCAGCGGCGCGGCAACGGCAACCTGTCCACCCAATTGCAGGAGGCGCGCTGGCTGATCAAGAATGTCCAGCAGCGCTTCGATACCATCCATCGCGTTACGCAGGCCATTGTCGACCGCCAGCGCCAGTTCTTCGAGCACGGCGAAGTCGCCATGCGGCCGCTGGTCCTGCGCGAAATCGCCGACATTCTCGGCCTGCACGAGTCGACGGTGTCGCGCGTCACCAGCCAGAAGTACATGGCGACGCCGCGCGGTATCTTCGAACTGAAATACTTCTTCGGCAGTCATGTCGCCACCGATAGCGGCGGTGCCTGTTCTGCCACGGCCATTCGTGCCTTGATCAAGCAATTGATCGCGGCTGAGGATGGCAAGAAGCCCTTGTCGGATAGTCAATTATCCGAAATACTTGGCCAGCAGGGAATCGTGGTTGCCCGGCGGACGGTTGCAAAATACCGCGAGTCGCTCAACATCCCGCCGGTCAATTTACGCAAGACCCTGTAGAGAGAGGAGAAAACATGAATCTGCAGATCAGTGGTCACCACATCGAAGTTACCCCCGCCCTGCGCGAATATGTGGAAAACAAGCTGGACCCCGTTGTCCGTCATTTCGACAAGGTAACCGGCGTCAATGTGGTTCTGTCCGTCGAGAAGCTGAAGCAGAAGGCGGAAGTGACCGTGCACGTGCCCGGCAAGGACATGCATGTCGAGGAATCCGGCGATGATCTCTATGCCGCCATCGATGCCTTGTTCGACAAGCTGGACCGCCAGGTTCAGAAATACAAGCAAAAGATCCAGGACCACCATCGCGGTGACAAGCCCGGACTTCATGCCGCTGAATAAGCGCTGACCGGCCGCAGCGACCAAGGCTGCGGCCCTTGAATTGCACCTTCCTATGAACCCCTTAGCCAATCTGTTATCCGTCGAGCAGGTGCTGCTGGATCTCGATGCCAGTAGTAAAAAGCGGGTATTTGAGCAAGCCGGCATGTTGTTCGAAGCCAGGCTCGGACTCGCCCGGTCAACGATTTTCGACAGTCTGTTCGCCCGCGAGAAGCTCGGTTCCACCGGTCTCGGCCAGGGTGTCGCCATTCCCCACGGCCGCATCAAGGGACTCAAGCAGGCAGCTGGCGCATTCCTGCGCCTGGCCAATCCGGTTCCATTCGATTCGCCCGACGGTCGCCCGGTCGATTTGCTGTTCGTCTTGCTGGTGCCCGAGCAGGCTACCGAGCAACATTTGCAGATTCTTTCGGAGTTGGCCCAGCGTTTTTCCGAGCGGGTATTCCGCGAAAAATTGCAGGCTGCTCCCGATGCGGCGGCCATCGTGGCACTTTTCCAGGGCTGATCGACGCTCGTGCGCCATGTCAGCCTGGTTCAGCTCTACGAGGACAACCGCGAAAAGCTGTTGCTGAACTGGGCGAGCAGTCACCAGGCGGATCGGCGCATCGAGATCAAGGGCTCCAACAACTACGGAGCGGATCTTGTCGGTCACATCAACATCATCCATCCGGAACGCCTGCAGGTCATGGGGCTGGCCGAATACGAATGGGCCATGCGCATGGCCGAGCGACGGTTCGGGCAGATGTTCACCGACCTCCTGGCGGCTCAACCGCCGGCGATTATCGTTGCCGACGGCTTGCTGCCGCCGCCGCAACTGGTCGATATCTGCAGTCAGTCGGGAACGCCGCTGATCTATTCGCCCAAGCCATGCTCGGCGGTGATCGATCTGCTGCGCATCTATCTGTCGTCCCGTCTGGCCAATACCGTCAGCCTGCATGGCGTCTTCATGGACGTGCTCGGCATGGGGGTGCTGGTTACCGGTGATTCGGGGGTCGGCAAATCGGAATTGGCCCTGGAGCTGATTTCGCGGGGCCATGGCCTGGTTGCCGACGATGTCGTCGAAATGGCCCGGATCGCACCAACCACGATCGAAGGCCGCTGTCCGGGCATGCTGCGCGATTTTCTTGAAGTACGCGGCCTGGGGCTGCTCAATATCCGGACCATCTTCGGTGAAACGGCATCCCGCCGCAAAATGAAACTGAAGCTGATCGTCCATCTGCAAAAGACTTCGACCGCGGTCGATGCGCCCCGTCTGCCGCTCGATGCCCAGACGCACGAGGTGCTCGGCGTGCCAATCCGCAAGGTGGTCATTCCGGTGGCGGCCGGCCGCAATCTGGCAGTGCTGCTGGAGGCCGCCGTGCGCAACACGATCCTGCAGTTGCGCGGGATCGACAGCATGCAGGATTTCATGGATCGTCAGCAACGCGTCATGCTTGACGATGATGCATGATTGATCGATAGTACGTTGGTATTTCAACCAGCCAAGGGGACATCCAATGAAGAAACTGATCGGATTGATGCTCGTCGCATTTGCCGCATCCAACGTTTATGCCGCTGACGATTGCGCAGCGCGTGCTGCCGAGAAGAAGCTGGCCGGTGCTGCCAAGAATAGCTTCATGAAGAAATGCATGGCCGATGCCGGGGCACCCCCGGAAAACGCGGCCTGCGCTGCAACCGCCAAGGAAAAGAAACTGGCTGGCGCGGCCAAAAACAGTTTTATGAAGAAGTGCGTGGCGGACGCTGCCGCCAAATAACTCGTCGGCGTCTCAGCGTCCTGCATTCGGCCACTTCAGGGTGGCCGAACTTTGTTTACAGACACTCGAATTCGGCGATGTCGACGAGGGGGTCGTTGCCGGAATTGCCGAAGCTGATCCGGCCCTTGCCGTCGAGTTGAAGCTCGTGGCGCCGGATCATCACTTCCTGCCGTCCCGAGAGGGCGATGAAAGTTCCGTTGGTGCTGGTGTCGACGAGGTAGTAGCCGTCGCCGCGCCGTTCGACGCGGGCGTGCTGGCGCGATGCCTTGCGGTCGTCAACGACCAGCTTGTTGCTGAGGTCGCGGCCGATGGTCAGGACCGGTGTCTTGTCATCGAGCAGGAATGCCTTGCCGCGATAGCGGACGCACAGGCGTTCGAGTGGCAAACTGCCGTGATTCGCACCGAAGGTCGAATTCGGGAGCGATCCGGCGCCTTGGTAGCTCGGCCAGTGAATCTGGAACAGCGGCAGCGCTGTTCCTTCTTCGGGAACCGTGCCGAGTTTTGGCATGGGGTCGGCGGTAATGATGCTGGGCTGGGGTAGTTCATCGACCATCAGCGAACTGCACAGGATCTGGTCGCGCCGGGCGAGACCGGCGATACGGGCGGCCGTGGTGACGGCCGGACCGGTCAGCTTGTCACCGTCGTCGGCAACCGTGCCGACATGCAGGCCGATGCGGATGGTCAGCTTGAGGCCGGAAACGGGCGGCAGATCGGCGATCCGTTGCTGCATGTCGATGGCGGCCTGGCAGGCTTCCTCGCCGGATTCGAAGGCGCCGAGCAACTCATCGCCAACGATCTGGATCGTTCTACCCTTGTAGCCGTCGACGGAGCGTTTCATGCGCTTCAGGCAGCGCTCGACGGCATGCATGGCCTCCTTGTCCCCCAGCCGCTCGAACAGGGCGGTGCTGCCGGAGACGTCGGCGAACATCAAGATCAGTTTGCGTTGCGTGGAACTCATCGCCCGCCGCATATCCATGGTTGTTTAACGGACCGATTATATGATGACCGCACGCCGAATGCATTATGCGTTTTGGAGTAAAGGGATGGTTCCCATCATCGGTAGTTCGGGGCTGTCGAAGGCGATATCGCCTTCGGCGACGGGCGTATCGAGCGTCAAGCCGCGGAAGTCGAAGAGTGCATTGTCGGCCAGGTGGGAGGGCACGATATTTTGCATGGCCGTGAATACCGATTCGGTGCGGCCGGGGTAGCGCTTGTCCCAGTCCTGCATCATTTCGCGGATTTTCTGGCGCTGCAGGTTGTCCTGTGAGCCGCAGAGGTTGCAGGGGATGATCGGAAACTCCATGCCACGGGCGAATTTGGCGATGTCGGCTTCGGCGCAGTAGGCGAGCGGACGGATCACGACGTGGGCCTTGTCGTCGGTGACCAGCTTGGGCGGCATGGCTTTGATCTTGCCACCGAACAGCAGGTTGAGGAACAGCGTGTGCACCATGTCGTCGCGGTGATGGCCGAGGGCGATCTTGTTGGCGCCGAGTTCCTTGGCGGTGCGGTAGATGATGCCACGACGCAGGCGGGAGCACAGCGAGCAGGTCGTCTTGCCTTCGGGAATCTTTTCCTTGACCAGCGAATAGGTGTCGGCCTCGACGATGTGGTGCTTGATGCCGATCGATTCGAAATAGCGGGGCAGGATGTCGGCAGGAAAGCCGGGTTGCTTCTGATCGAGATTCATCGCAATCAGCCGGAACTTGACTGGGGCGCGCTGCTGCAGGGCCATCAGCATGGCGAGCAGGGTGTAGGAATCCTTGCCGCCGGAAACACAGACGAGGATGGTGTCGCCGTCCTCGATCATGTTGAAGTCCATGATCGCCTTGCCGGTGCGGCTTTCCAGGGATTTGCGAAGTTTTTGCAGGGTGTTCGAGGTGGTCATGGCGCCAGAGGGTCGGAGTACCAAGGGGAGAATGCTGCATGCCGGGCATATTCCCAGAATGCTACGGTCGGCCCCAAAAAAGCGGCTATTTTACCTTTTCTCGGCCGCGTGAACCGTGATTTTCTTCGGTAAATCAGTGGGTTCGGCAATAGGCGTCCAGCTTTTCCCGCAGTTCCTTGACCTTGATCGGCTTCGACAGATAGTCGTCCATGCCGGCCGCCAGGCAGGCGTCGCGGTCATCCTGCATGGCGG
This sequence comes from uncultured beta proteobacterium, assembly GCA_903922075.1. Classification (GTDB taxonomy): domain Bacteria; phylum Pseudomonadota; class Gammaproteobacteria; order Burkholderiales; family Rhodocyclaceae; genus Azonexus. The sequence goes on from CAIXSK010000006.1 coordinate 25,598, forward strand.
CGGCAGTCATCGCGATGATCGGCGTACGCGGCAGGTGCAGTTCGGCTTCCCGGGCGCGAATGTGCTCGGTCGCTTCGATGCCGCTCATGACGGGCATCTGCATGTCCATCAAGACGACGTCAAAGGATTGGCGGCCCAGAATGTCGATGGCTTCTTGCCCGTTCTGGGCGAGCGTGGCCAGATGGCCCCATTTTTCAAGCAATCCGAGGGCCAACTTCTGGTTGGTCGGATGGTCCTCGACCAGCAAAATGTTCAGCCTTGGCTGTGTTTCGTGCAGCGAGTGAGGGGTAATCCGCTGGCCCGGTGCCGACACGGATTGTTCGGTGAGTTGCAGTTCGACCGAGAAATGGAAAGTGCTGCCCTCGCCCAACTGGCTGTTTAGCCACATCCTGCCACCCATCAGCTCGACGAGGCGACGACAGATGGATAGACCGAGCCCGGTCCCGCCGTATTTGCGCGTGGTGGAGGTGTCTTCCTGCGCAAAGGCGTCGAAGATCAGATCCTGCTTGTCCTCGGCGATCCCAATGCCGGTGTCGCGCACCGCAAAATGGATGATTGCGTGCCCGTGTTGTTGGTGCATCAGATCGGTGCTCAGAATGATTTCACCGGTCTCGGTAAACTTGATGGCATTGCCCACCAGATTGACCAGGACTTGCCGGATCCGGCTGGGATCGCCCAGGACAAAGCGGGGCACGGTGTGTATCACCTCGCTGATCAATTCGATACCTTTTTCGTGGGCGCGTATGGCCAGCGGTTTCAAGACATCGGCGATCAGGCGATGGAGGTCGAAGGAGATGTTTTCGACCAGCAGCTTGCCGGCTTCGATCTTCGAGAAATCGAGGATGTCGTTGATCACTGTCAGCAAGGATTCAGCGGATGATTTGGCGATGCTCAGGTATTCCCTTTGCTCGGCGGTCAATTCCGTATCGAGCGCCAGATCGGTCATGCCGATCACCCCGTTCATCGGGGTCCGGATCTCGTGGCTCATGTTCGCCAGGAAATCGCTCTTGGCGCGGCTGGCAGCTTCCGCGGCCTCCTTGGCGCGGACGATCTCGCGTTCGGCCTGCTTGCGGTCGGTGATATCGACAATGACACCAAGCAGAGCGGAAACGCTGCCATCGCGGCGGGTCAGCACGGCCTTGCGGTAAATCGCGTCGTGAATCTCGCCATCGCAGCTATGCACCATGGCCTCGTACGATTGTGTGCCTTTGGCCGCGAACAGTTCGGCATCCTTCTCGACGTGAACGCGGGCATCCTCGGGCGACAGCAGGTCGTGCAGCGTGCGTCCGAGGTAATTTTCGCGACGAATGTGGAAAAATTGTTCGAAGGCGCGGTTGAGGCGGATATAACCCCCGAGGGTGTCTTTCAGGTAGACCGGTAGCGGGATTGCCTCAAGCAGTTCCTCGACCAGGTGCAATTGCTCGGAAAGCTGTGTTTCCATGCGTTTGCGATCGGTAATGTCGGTCCGGATGGCGATGTACTGCTCCGGGACCCCCCGGTCGCCAAGCAGCGGCACGATAGTCGCGCTGACCCAGTAGAGATGACCTTCGCGGGCGCGATTGCAGATTTCACCCCGCCAGACTTGCCCGCCGGTGATGGTGTTCCACATGTCACGGAACAATTTTGCCGGGTGAGTGCCGGAATTGACAATACGGTGGTTCTGGCCGATCAGATCGGCCCTGGGGTAGCCGCTGATTTCACAGAAACGGTCGTTGGCATAAAGAATGATGCCGGCTGTATCGGTGATGCTGACGATGGCATGCTGATCGAGGGCGAATTTCTGATTGGCCAGTTCGCGGCGCCCCACTTCACTCTCGGCCACAAGGCCGGCGATGCGCCTGGAAAGGGCGGCAATATCCTCGTCGGCCAGCGTTGCTGACGCGTCGCCGGCCGAAGTATCCGGCAACAGGTCACGTAGCGTTTCGCGCATTGAGCGCAGCGCATGTTCGCGCGCGGCCAGCGACAAGCGAAGCTGTTCGTTGCTTTCAGACAATTCGGATGAGGAAAGCTCCAGACTGCGCGTGCGCAGATCGAGATCCCGCTCGTATTGCTCATAGCTTGCGTCCACCCTTGCCAGCAAGTCACCGAATCCCTTCAGAATCCCTTGCAGGGCCGGGTCGGCTGAGGTCGCGGCGGCGTCCATCGAAGTCAGCAGATCCGAGAGTTCGGATTCGCTGCCGACGCCCATGCTGCGTTTGAGCTGGCGCAGGAGATTCTTTTGCATGGCTGGCTGTTCAGTCTTCGCCCAAGCAGGTGACGGTCATCGTCTGGTTGTGCAGCTTGCACGACGCACCAGGGGTAAACGGGCTGATTTCGCCATAGGAATAGAAGCCGGTCAGGATGGAATTGTTGCCCAGCACCTCGCCGACGGCCTCGACTTCCTCGTCGACCCGGCTACCCATGACCAGTTTGCGGCCGACGCAACTGACCAGAATGGCCAGGGACTGATCGGCCCCCCGGGACGTGGCGGAAGCGGCCCGCGCTGCAGCTTCGGCGCCGTTGACCAGTTTGTCGGTACTGGCATGCATCAGCCTCAGGTAGCCGTTGGGGTCTATCTCGCCAGCCAGGGTCAGGCTGCCATTGCTCTCGTCGACGCCCAGGATGGTGCGGATCAGGCCAACGGCGTTGTGATCCTCGCCGAGCATGGCGAACGGAAAAAGCAGGCCGGAAGCCGGCAAGTCCTTCGCAGATTCGCCGAGATAGCGCTTGTAGATACCCAGTGCTGACTCGCCGTCCAGTTCGTAAAGCACGTTTCCATCACTGCGCGTCACCTTGCGGGCCGGCCCGAATGCTTCCCAGCCGCCGAAGGAGCCGTGGTCAAAGCGCAGACCCTCGCCGCAGAGTCCAACGGCCACCACTCTGTCGTGGGTGACGCCATCGCGGCCGAGCGTCCAGGTTTCGCGGAAAGCGCCGCCATCACCGGCCAGGCCGCCGGTAATCGGAATGGCATCGCCGATCACGCTGGCCATGCCATTGACCAGCGCGCTGCCATTGATCTGCACGCCCGGTCCGAAAATCAGCACTGCCTTGAGTCCGGCAGTGGCAAGCTGCTGGCCGAGCCGTTCGCCGGCTGCGAACGAATCGTCCATCCCCGACAGCCGGGTGCTGCCCTCGGTCAGCGCGACCCGATCAAACTTGATCGCAGTGATCGAACAGGTTCCATCATCGACGCCCTCCGGCGTGATCTCTCCAGCCGTTGAACAACCGAGCAGTTGGGCCTGCGGAAAGCGCTGGTGCAGGGCATCGCTCAGTCCCGGCGCCGTGATCAGTTCAATGCTCCCAAAGAGCAGCAGCAGATCGGCGGCATGGCTGCCCAAGCGGTCCAGCGCAGAAGGCAATTCGGCCGCTTTTCGGAGAACGATTTGTTGGACGTGCATTTGGGAATTCTGCCTTTGGAGTAGACTCGAAAAATAGCATATGGCTCGAAGAAATTCTTGCCGAAATCGTAAAATTGATACTTTTTGAATTTGTCATGAACAATCTGCCGATACCGACACCCGAGGCACAGGTCCACAGCCAGCGTTTGCAACAAGCCATCGTGGAGGAAATAGCGGCAGCCGGCGGTTGGCTCTCTTTTTCCCGCTTCATGGAACAGCTGCTCTACGCGCCGGGGCTGGGCTATTACACGGCCGGGGCCCGGAAATTCGGCGCAGCGGGCGACTTCGTCACGGCACCGGAGTTGACGGCATTGTTCGGTCAGGCGCTGGCCCGGCAGCTTGCACAGGTAATGGCTGATTCGGCGCCGATAGTGCTCGAAGTGGGCGCCGGTTCAGGGCGTCTCGCTGTCGATCTCCTGCTCGCGCTGGAGCAGATGGGGTGCCTGCCCGACCACTATTTCATTCTCGACCTCTCCGCTGACCTTCGCCAGCGCCAGCAACAGCACATCGCTACGGCCGCACCTCACCTGCTCGCCCGGGTCGCATGGCTCGATGGCCTGCCGGAGGAATTCTCCGGCGTCGTCGTCGCCAACGAGTTGCTGGATGCCATGCCGGCCTCTATCGTTGCCTGGCGGGAGGATGGCATCCATGAGCGTGGCGTCAGTTGCGATGCCGGCGGCGGGTTCAAGTGGAACGAACGTCTGGCCAGCGGCGCCCTGCTCCAGGCCGCCGAAGAAATCGGCGCGCAATGCAGTCTGCCGCCCGGTTTCGAAAGCGAGATCAGTCTCGCCGTCCGGGCCTGGTCTTCTGAATGGGGGCATCGGCTGAAGAAAGGCGCGCTGCTGTTGATCGATTACGGCTTCCCCCGCCGAGAGTTCTACCACCAGCAAAGGGGGCGTGGAACGCTGATGTGCCATTACCGCCATCATGCCCATCCAGATCCCTTCTACCTGCCCGGTTTGCAGGATGTGACAGTCCATGTCGATTTCACCTCGGTGATTGCCGCCGCCCATGCGACCGGACTGGACCTCCTGGGTTACACCAGCCAGGGGCAGTTCCTGCTCAACTGCGGGATCCTCGACCGGTTGGCGGGGATTACCAACGGCACGCCGGAATACGTCCGGGCTACCGGCGCGGTCAACACGTTGTTGATGCCGCACGAGATGGGCGAATTGTTCAAGGTGATCGCCATCGGTCGCGGCATCGACGAGCCGCTGCTGGGTTTTGCCAGTGGGGATCAGGGCTGGCGGCTGTAGACCGGTTCGAGTGCTTGGCTTCGCGATTCGCCAAACATGAAAGCTGGTCTTCTATCGCTGCGGTTGCCACCTAACCCGTGGCGCAAATCGGCACCTTCAACCAGTTCTGCCAAATACGCAGCAGACCGTTAACGCTTGGCGAGTTCGCGGAAGCGGTTGCTCTGGCCTATGACCAGACGGCCGAAATCCTCGAGCAGAGCCTGGTCGATAGCCTGCGGGCGGAGCGTGTAAAGTGCGCTCCCCAGACGTTCCAGGTTGCGTGTCTCAAGCAGGATGAGGCCTTTTGTGAAATCGGCCCGCCAGCGGGCGCTGACACTGATATCGCTGGCGATCTGGAAGTCGGCGCGCTCGACATAGCTGCGTTCGTTTTTGAATTCCTTGCAGTTGAATGCCAGGCCAAAATCGAACAGCGTGGTCCGGAAGCGTTCGACAGAAGGGCCGTCGCGCTCCACATGTAGCGCACCTCCGCCCTTCAGGCGGTACGAGAAAGTGACCAGCTCGACCAGAGCACCAGCGCTTTGGCTCTGGGTCCGATAGTCGGCGAACCCTTCCTGCCAGGTCAGGCGATCCAGAACAGTCTGTTCGACCAGAGGGAAATCGCGTGGAATGGCTGGCTTGACGATGTTCAGTTGCTGCACCAGCTCGTGCAGGTAGAAAAACACGTGCTTCAGCGCCTGGTCAATGCCTTCGTTGGTCGAAGTGCGTTCGGCCAGGGCGCTATTGTTTTCGCGCTGGCGCAATTCTGCCTGCTGGCGTAGCTGGTCGAGCAGGCTGCCGCTACCCGCCGGTTTGTCCGGTGGCAACGGCGTGACGGAGGGAGTGTCGGGGGTGGCCGTTTTTGCGGAATCGGACGTGGCTGCCGAACGGGCTGGCGCGATTTCGGGAAAAACGAGCGTCGGATCTGCCATGCCCGCGCCGGAGTTGGCCAGATATTCCCGCCGCGCCCGCCGCTCGGCCGCATCGAGATCGAAATTCTCGATATCGGCCAGCAAAGAGGCTTCCAGTTCGGCAATATCCTTGAGCGTGCGGTCCTTGCGATCGCGTTTGGCGCGGATCGCTTCAACAATCGCAGATAGTGGAGCGGATTTTTCAGATTTGCTCATTGAACTGGTAAATATATCGACTACACTGTCGTTATGATGTGACTGAATTGGAGCTGGCGCAAGATGGATATCTCTTCCGTAGGCAGTTTGACAAGCGCTCTGTCGCAAACCCGAAGCGGCGATGCGGTGAGTACCTTGGTTCTCAAGAAAGCTATCGACATTCAGGAGCAGAGCGCGATACAGCTGCTGCAAACTTTGCCGCCGGTTGCAAGCAATCCGCCCAATCTCGGCAACAGCGTCGATATCAAGGTCTGATTTCCGCCAGCCAGTTGTGCAAGGTGGCCGCTACGAGCGGCCATTCCTTTTCATGGGTCACCGCGTGGCCCATCCCCCGGAAGATATGGGCGTGCTGCCCGTAAGTCTGGGCGGTTGTCTGGACCAGAAAGGCCGGTACCAGGACATCCTGTTCTGCGCCGAGAATCAGCATCGGCGGCTTGTGCATGGCGTACAGGTTGGGCAGGTTGAACATCGACATGTCCCACAGCGCCCGGTGCGATTCGGGTTGCATGCGGGTCAGCCAGGCGGCCAGCATCGCTTGGTCCACCTCTCCGGCGAACAGCGCTTCGTGTAGCGTGTCGGTATCGGTGTATTGCCCTTCCATGATCCGGTTGATTTCGAGGAACAACTGCGGCTTTTGCAGCATCAGGTGAAACTGCGAGGCGACCAGACCTTGCGGTGGCACCGAACATAGCAGCACGACGGCCGGCGCCTGGTGATGTTCCAAGTATTTCTGGACGACGAATCCGCCCATTGAATGGCCGATCAGCACGGGGGGCTCTTCAAGCCAGTCGACGATGTTTTTGATGTCCTCGACGTAATCGGCGATCGAGTGCCAGTCGATATGTTCGCGCCCGCTACTGCCACCATGGCCGCGCAGCGACAGGGCATAACAGGGGTGTCCCACTTCGGCGAGGAAGGGCATGAAGGTTTCGGTCCACATCCAGCCACCGGCGAAGGCGCCGTGGATGAACAGCAGCGGTTGCCGGGTGGTCTTGCCGACGGGAAGACAGGAGAAGACTTCGAGGCCTTCGACGATTTGAGTTTTGAGCATGGCTGCCTGTTGGGGGTGAGGCGTGATTTAATGCGCGTTTCACCGAGCGGTGCTAGGCAAAATGCTGAAGTGGATACTGACGCTGGTTATTGCAATTTTCTTGCTGGGCATCATCGGCCCGCATCTGGCGCGTTTTATTCGGTTCGGCAAACTGCCGGGGGATTTCGCCTTCCGCTTTCGTGGTCGGGACTACACTTTTCCGGTCGCCACGGCGATTGTGTTCTCATTGTTGCTCTGGCTACTCTCCCGCCTCATTTAGCAGTTGTTTGACGGCACGGACCCGGGCGGCATGGATGCGTTCAGGGATTTTTGCCTTGTCGGTACAGGTCCCGGCGATTTTTCCTGCCTCGACGGCATTGACCGTAGCAAGTGCGGCCAACAGGTAGGCTGGACTGTCGTAGGGACGATTTTCCCAGCCGAGGCGCCCCGTATAGTCGCACAGGCAGGCGTCGAGCAGTTGCCGGAAGCGCTCCGGGCGGCGCAGCGCGTCGGTTTTCTCGAACAGCGTGACGATGGTGCTTGCCTTCAGATCCGCGGAACGATGGATGTTGCCGTGATAACGGGCCATCAGCAGGGCCAGATCGCGGCAATCATTGGGTATCCGCAGACGGTCGCATAGCCGGTCGGACAGGCGCACGCTGCGTTCCTCGTGGCCGATGTGGCGGGGCAGGATGTCGGCCGGCGTTTCAGCCTTGCCGAGATCGTGGGTAAGTGCCGAGAAACGTACCGGCAAAGCGAAATTCCGCTTGGCCGACTGGTCAAGGACCATCATCGTGTGGATGCCGGTATCGATTTCCGGGTGGTAGTCGGCGCGTTGCGGAATACCGAACAGGGCGTCGACTTCCGGCAACAGCCGGGCCAGTGCCCCGCAGTCACGCAACACCTCGAACATCCGGGACGGCCGGCTTTCCATCAGTCCTTTGGCCAATTCCTGCCAGACGCGCTCGGCAACCAGATGGTCGACTTCGCCGCCGACAACCATGTCGCACATCAGGGCCAGCGTTTCCGGGGCGACCGAAAAATCGCTGAAGCGCGAGGCAAAACGGGCGATGCGCAAGATACGCACGGGGTCTTCGCCAAAGGCTGGGCCGACGTGGCGCAGGACTTTGGCCGAAAGATCGCGTTGGCCGTGGAAGGGATCGATCAACGTGCCGTCGGCCGCCTTGGCCATGGCGTTGATGGTCAGGTCGCGGCGGGCGAGGTCTTCTTCGAGCGTGACGTCCGGCGCAGCGTGAAAGGAGAAGCCATGATAGCCGTGTCCGGTCTTGCGCTCGGTGCGGGCCAGCGCGTATTCGTCTTGAGTTTGCGGGTGCAGGAAAACCGGGAAATCTTTGCCGACCGGCCGGAAGCCTTGTGCCAGCATGGCTTCCGGAGTAGCACCGACGACCACGTAATCGTGATCGGCGTTGGGTCGGCCGAGCAGTTCGTCACGGACGGCACCGCCGACGAGGTATGTCTGCACGGCCGGGAATACAGTCAGCGGCCTGCGTGGAAGCGGAAGCTGTCGAGCTTGCCCTTCGGCGTGTTGAGCGCGATGTAGGTCGGGGCAATCGCCTCGAGTGCGGTCGGTCGCCAGTTAGCCGGTGCATTCCACGGGCCTTCGCAGACGCTGTCGACTTCCATGGAGCGCAGGTTGTCCGGGGACAGCATCGGTTGCGGCGCCAGCCACATCAGGCCGGCCTGCAGGTAGGCCCAGCCTTCGGACAGCGCCACGACGGAGGCAGTGCTGCCGGTCAGTTCCTTGGCGTAATCGACCAGTTCGCGCAGCGTGTAGATCTTCGGGCCGACCAGTTCGTAGGCCTGGCCAAAGGTGGCGGCATCGCCCAGGCAATCGACGAAGGCATCGGCCACGTCGGCTGCCCAAACGGGTTGGAAGCGCGCATGGCCGTAGCCGAGCGGGAAGAATGGCAGCTTCTTCAGGACCTTGGCGAAGGTGGATAGGAAGGAGTCGCCCAGACCAAAAATCACCGACGGGCGGAAAACCGTGACGTCCAGTTCATTCCTGGCGCCGAGCACGACCGCTTCGCCGTCGCCCTTGGAGCGCAGGTATTCGGAAGGCCCCTTGGGATCAGCGTTCAATGCGCTCATGTGCACCAGGCGGCGGACGCCGGTGGCCTTGCAGGCGGCAATGATCTTCTTGGGTAGCTCGACGTGGGCCTGGGCAAAGTCCTTGCTGTACGGCAGAACGACGTCGCGGCTGTGCAGGATGCCAACCAGGTTGATTACGGCGTCGTGGCCGCGCATCAGTTCGGTCAGCGTCTTTTCGCAGTTGATGTCGGCTTCCGGCATTTCGACGCCCGGCTGCATGATCAATGCTTTGGTCCGTTCGCGGCGACGCGTCGGAACAGTGACTTCGATACCGCGCTGCGACAGGCGATTGGTGATGTAGGTACCGACGAAACCGCTACCCCCCAGCAGCAAGACCTTCTTGATGTCCATTTGGAACCCCGGAAACTTGATTCGTAAAACCTGGATTTTAAGGCAATTTGACGAAATTCGGGCGGGCCGACGGCCGATCCTGGCTATTCTGTGGTTTCAGGACGTGGCGGAATTTCTAAGCGCGCGGCTGGCGGCGTCGTCGAACAATGATGCGGCAGTGAGGTTGCGAGCTTCTCCCGAGCGCAAGCGGCGGTCGAGTATGGCCGGATGGATAGCCAGGGCAAGGCCGAGATCCGGATTGAGCAGCATGGCTCGCCGGGTGCCCGGGCTGATATAGCTGAGCCGAGCAGACAGTGGCTTGCCGGCGTCGATCTGTAGTTCGAGCCAATCGCCGATGGCGGCTGGAAGCGCAGGCGCGGGGGACGACTGAAAGTCGGGTAAATCCAGCGTCGTCATGGTGAGTTCGCCGATCTGCACACGGCCGGTAATCGGTGTCCCCTCCTTTTTGTGCAGGCCGACCGGGGCGAGTGCGGGCAGCGTACCGTCGTCTGCCGAGTTGGGCGTGGCGCGAAGCGCCTGGGTCTGCAGCGTGAAGCAGTCATCGAGGAAGGCATCCTGCGCTTGCGCGGGCAAGCCGACTTGCTCCATGCCCGTCTTGAGCAGCTTCAGGATGACTGGCAGGCGTCGAGCCAGGGTCTTGCGCTCTTCGGGATCGGTCTTGGGCTGGAAAGTCCACAACAGATCGTCGATGGCGCTAACGTGCGCCTCCCACTGGCTGCTCTCCGGCCCATGGTCGAGCCAGACTTGCTGCAGCACCTTGCACCACGACGCATTGAGAAAGTTCCGGATGGTCAGCGGCGGGTTGCGTTCGATGACTCGGTCAACAGCGTTCCTGGCCGCGATGCCCGCTTCGTCGCCCCGGTCCACCTGACGCAATAGCGGCAGGTAAGGCTCCACGGCAGCTGACAGGTCTTCATTGCGGCGGGCGATCAGGGCGTCCAGTTTGGCCAGCGCGTCGGTGAAAGCGGCATTGGAAATATTCTGTTCGCCGCGCAATTGGCCGGCAACCTCGAACAGACCGGCGCAGACCGGGTGACGGGCCGGGACATCGGCTGGCAAGCCGAGAACTGCCTGCCCCATGCGGTCGATGACTTGGCGGGCCGGATGGCGGCTATCGGTGAACAGCGTTGCATCCCTCATCGCCACTTTCAGCAAGGTGATCTGCAGGCTGGAAATCGTGGCTTTCAGGGCGTCGGGGAGCGTCGGATCGTTGAAGATCGCTTCGAAAATCATGGCCAGCGTATCGATGGCCAGGCCCTCGCCAGCCGTGGCGGGAATGCCGAGTTGGGCCGATTTCAGGATCTTGGGTGCCGCGTTGCCGATGGCATCGGCGGCGAACAGCTCGGGAATCAGGCTTTCGTTCGACGGCGTCGTGCCGGGTCGAAAGTCCTGGCGGAACGTTCCCTGGCGGTCGAGTTCGTTGAGTCTGAAAAGCAGGCGTTCCAGCGTTGCCTGACTGAGCAGCGAGGCGGCTGCCCCACTGCCGTCCGCGGCCTCCGGCATCGTTGCAGCGGCAGGGGGAGCAACGGGCAAGCGGGTGAGCAACGATTGCTGCAACGCGAGCAGAGCGTTTTCGGTGTTCTGCGGCCGTCGCCCGGCTGGCGGATTTTCCTGGGTGCTGACGATGCTTGGCTGGGCGGTCTCGACGCCGCCGCGATCAAGAAAATCGTTGATTTCGGCGTAGAGCGCCGGCAGGTTCTGCGCCAGGCAGCCTTCGATGCGATCGAGCAGGGCAAGCTTCTGCTCGATGCTGCTCGCGCCGGAAGCGGTAAACATGGCTTGCAGTCCCTGGCTGATCCCCTTCGGACCGACCGGGTTGTCGGATTTCGGCAAGTCCGGGCGGCGGAGCAGGCTGACGAAGCGCAGATGGATTTTCCACAGCCCGCCGCCGGTGGCTTCGAACAGCTTGGCGCTGAGGTTGTCGAGACGGATGCCAAGCTCCATGTCGTCTTCGCCGACCAGCGTGATGCGCGAAGAGGTCAGTCCGTGGGCTTCCTCGGCGAAACCGCCGCGGCGACTGGTGGACACCATTTCATCGAAATAAGCGCCGGCGCCCTCCTGGATGGCGCGGATCGCATTGCCTGAAACCAGTCTGCTGTCCTGCAGCAGCGCGCCCAGGTGGCGAAGGAACAACGCCCGGCAATTGCTGAGGATTTGGAAGGAGTCGGACTGGATGGCCATGGCGGGATTTTAGGGCAGGTCGGCGTCTTTCGGTGCATCCGATGTCTTCGGCCCGATCGTGCCGAGGCGGGCTTTCAGCGAATCAGGTTTGCTGTTGAACAGCGCGGAGTAATAGACCGCGTTGCTCATCACTTTCTTGACGTAATCGCGCGTCTCGCTGAACGGGATCGATTCGGCGTAGATGGCACCCTCAAGGGCCTGGTCTGCCCGCCATTTCTTGGCCCGGCCGGGGCCGGCGTTGTAGGCGGCGGAGGCCAGCACCGGGTGGTTGTCGAGGTTTTCCATGACCAGGCGCATGTAGCTGGTGCCGAGCAGGACGTTGGTTTCGGTGTCGTTGACCTGGCTGTGGCTGAAGCCGCGCAGGCCGATCTTGCGGGCGACCCATTTGGCGGTGGCCGGCATCAACTGCATCAGGCCGGAGGCGCCGACGTTGGATTTGGCGCTGGTGATGAAGCGGCTCTCTTGGCGCATCAGGCCGTACACCCAGGCATCGTCCAGCGACTGGTTCTGGGCGGCCGGGCGCACCGTTTCGCCGTAGGGGGCGAGGAAGCGCAGGGTGAAATCGTGTTCGTTCTTGGTCCGGTCGGCGGTGTTGATGGCGCGGTCCCAGATCTGGTTGCGCTTGGCGAGGTTGGCGGCGGCCAGCAGTTCGCGGTCGTCCATGCCGCGCAGCGCCCAGTTCCATTCCTTGACCGCCTCGGTGCGCAGGTCTAGCCGGAAGAAGGCCAGCGCGCGGCGGATGCCCGGGTTGTCCTGGGCGGCTTTTTGTTCGTCGGCGGTGGTTGCCGCGGCCTTGGGCGGCGGCAGGACGGTGCGTCCCAGTTCCTCGTCGGCCAGGTTGCCGTAGAAATGGGTCTGTCCGGCGATTTTCCCGAACAGCGCGTCGGCGTCGGTGGTGCGGCCGCCGGCCTTCAGGGCGCGGCCCAGCCAGTAGGTCCATTCCGGCAGCGCGGCCAGGGTCGGTGGCATGGCCTGGATGGTGTCGCGGACAACGCCCCACTCCTGGGCGCGCAGGGCGGCGCGGACTTTCCATTGGGCGGCCTCGTCGGAGAGCGGGGTCTTGCCGGCGTTGGCATACCAGCCGACCGTTTCGGCCATGTGCTTCTTGGCGGCCTGCAGGGCGATCTGGCTCCAGGCCCACTGGCGCTCGGAATCCTGCAGCTTGCCCTTGATCTTTTCCAGTTCGTCGGCGGCGATGCGCGGGTCGTTGGTGGCCAGGCGCTGGATGGCGAAGGTGGCCAGTTCGCGCCCGGCCCGGCTGGTGTGCCAGTTGGCCGGCTGGCGGACGAGGTGGCTCATCGCGCTGTTGGTCGCACTGTCGAGCGCCTTGCCGTCGGGCATCTGGCTGTCCGGCAGATAGTTGAGCGTGGTTTTCGTCCAGCCCGGGCGGTTGGCTTCGAGTTGGCGGCGGGCACGCGCCCAGACGTCGTCGATGCTCAGGCGCTGGCTGGCGACCAGGGCTTCGAGGATCGGCCGGCAGGCTTCCGGCGGTTCGAGTATGGTCAGCCAGAGTTTTTCGGCTTCGACCAGCACGCTGCGGTCGTCGCGGGCGAGGCGGGCCTGCTGGCTGAGGCAGACGATATCGGGCTCGGGAGCGAGCATTTTGGCGAATTCGGCGTCCACTTCGTTCCAAGTGGAACGTTTGGCCAGCCAGCGTATCCAGTCGGCCCGCAGTTTTTCGGCGACGTAGCTGCCGTCGTGGCGCTGCAGGAAGTCGCGCAGGCCGGCTGAATCGCCGCGGTCCATCCACATGCGCAGGCGGTAGCTATCGACGTAGGGAGCCAGTTCATGGTGGCCGAGCTGGCTGGCGGCGCGTTCCAGCTTGTCGATGTGGCCGGCCCGGAAGGCGTCGCGGGCGGTTAGGAAGGCCGTGTCGTTGCCGTTCTGGGCGAACAGCGGAAACGAAAGCGCAAGGCCGATGAGGAGGACGCGAAACTTCATGCTAGATTTGGACCATGGTGGAACCGAACGAGGATAACACGGCCTGGCGCCGGGCATTGCGGCGCGAGATGGTGGCGCGGCGGGCGGCATTGAGCGATGCCGACCACGCCGGCCTGTCGGCGCGCATCGTCGAGCAGTTGTTGGCTGCTTTGCCGCTGCCCGGTGTGGTCGCCTTTTGCTGGCCGATCAAGCATGAGCCGGATGTCCGGGCGGTCGTCGAGAGCTGGGCGGCACTGGGTGCCCGGGCGGCCCTGCCGGTTGTGGTGGCCGAGGAGGCGCCGCTGGCTTTCCGGCTGTGGACAGCCGACACGCCACTGGCGCCGGATCGCTACGGCATACCGACCCCGACCGCCGGCGATTTTGTGCAGCCGGACACGATCCTGTTGCCGCTCAACGGTTTCGACGCGGCCGGCTATCGGCTGGGCTATGGCGGCGGCTATTTCGACCGCACGCTGGCGGCGTTCTCCCCTCGCCCACTGGCCGTCGGGGTCGGTTTTGAAGTCAACCGCCTGGACAGCATCCGGCCGGAAAGCCACGATCAGCGGCTGGACTGGATCGTCACCGAGGCGGGGGCGGTCAGGTCCTTGCCGTAGCAGGCCGGCTGAGCCGATTCCAGATGGGTGCCGCTGCTCTTTCCTGAGCCCAATTTTTGCCCTGTCGGTGGTTGCTTCTTGCAATCTACCAACTGGTAGGTAGAATTGTGCGGCCTGAATCCCTCCATCCGCGACCACGGTCCCGGTCGTCCACCGAGGGGGAGTGGCTACGACAAAGGAGGAGTTGCGATGAGATTTGCCCGATGGATTGCCGGCGTCGCCGCCGGATTGGTGCTGGCAGTGCCGGCCTGGGCTGCCCCCCCGGCCAAGGATCCGCTGGCGTCGCCGCGCTGGGGTGACATGGAAAAAATCTTTCTGGCCGGCGAGCGTTACGAGTTTGACGATCGCGTCAAGGTCCTGGCCCCGGCGCAGAGCGAGAACCCGATGCAGGTACCGGTGACCGTTGACGCCACGGCATTGCCGGATGTCCGGGAAGTGATGGTTTTTGCCGATTTCAACCCGATCCTGGAAATTCTGCGTTTCTATCCCGAGAGCGCCAGTCCTTATCTCGGCTTTCGCGTCAAGCTGCAGCAGTCTTCGCCGGTGCGGGCTGCCGCACGGACCGGCGATGGCGTCTGGCACCTGGGCGGCGTCATCGTCAATACGGTGGGCGGCGGGTGTACCGCACCGTCGGCTGGATCGGCGTCACCCGAGTGGCAAAAGCGCCTGAACGAAGTCAGCGCGCGGAGCTGGAACGAGGGGCCGATGTCCGGTCGCCTCCGTTTGCGCGTCATCCATCCGATGGATACCGGGCTGGTCGCCGGCATTCCGGCCTTTCACCTCGAGTCTTTGATGCTCAAGGATGACGCCGGCACGCCGCTGATGCGCCTGACCCTTTCCCAGCCGGTCAGCGAAAACCCTGTCTTCACGCTGCACCGTGGCCGGAGTGCAGGCAGCGTCGAGGTGTCGGGACGGGATAACAACGGCAATACCTTCGATGTGCGGGTGGCACCATGAAGAAACTACTCTGTGCGGCGCTGGCGTGGGTGGCTGTTGCTGCCCACGGTGCCGAATTCGACTACCGGCTGACGCCCAGGGCGGTGGCGCCCGATGTCTATGTGTTCGTCGGCAAAACCGAGGATTTCGATACCGTCAATGGCGGCAACATCGTCAATACCGGCTTTATCGTTGGCCCCGAGGGCGTCGTGGTGATCGATACCGGGCCTTCACGGCGCTACGGCCAGCAAATGCGCGAGGCGATCCGCCAGGTGACGGACAAGCCGGTGGCGCTGGTCATCAACACCCACCACCATCCCGACCATTTCCTCGGCAACCAGGCCTTCGCCGATGCCCCGATCGGGGCGCTGGCCGATGTGCAAAAAGGCATCGCCGGCGACGGCAACGCCTTTGCCGAAAACCTGTTCCGGATGAGCGGCGACTGGATGAAAGGCACCGAGGTGGTGGTGCCGACGCGCGTCCTGCAGGCCGGGCCGTTGACCGTGGCCGGCCGCCCGTTGCGTCTGCTGGCGCTGGACGGCCACACGGCGGCCGACCTGGCGGTGCTGGACGAAACCAGCCATGTCCTGTTTACCGGCGACCTGGTCTTCAACGACCGGGCACCGACCACGCCGCATGCCCAGATCCCCCGCTGGCTGGCCGCCCTGGATAGCCTCGATCACCTGATGGCCGACGCCGGCGTCAAGATGCTGGTGCCCGGCCATGGGGCGGTGACCCAGGATGCCGCCCCGATCGTCCGTACCCGTGGCTGGCTCGTGTGGTTGTCGGAAACCTTCACGCACAGCGCCGCCCAGGGCCTGGATATGACCGAGCTGTTTGCCCTGCCCCTGCCGGAACGCTTCCGCGCCCTGCCCCTGGCCGGTTCGGAGTACCGTCGCTCGGTGGTGCATCTTTTCCCGGGCATCGAGGCGGAAGCCCTTGGTCACGCCCATTGAGCCAGCCGGGCGGCGATGCGCTTGGGGTCGGGTATGGCCGGTGATAGGCTAGGCAGATGAGCACCCCTACCCGTACCCAGCTGGTCGCCGAAGCCGAGGAACTGATGCGCCGCGTCGGTTACTCGGCCTTCAGCTATGCCCATCTGACCGAGAAGATCGGCATTCGCAAGGCCAGCATCCACTACCACTTTCCGACCAAGCAGGCGCTGGCCGAGGCCGTGGTTGACGTGGCGATGGCCCGCTTCGTCGAGGCGCTGGCCGCCATCGAGGGCGGCGAGACGGCCGCCGCCGCCCGCCTCGATGCCTACAGCCAATTGTTTCTGCTCGGCGTCGAAGACAACCTGCGCCCGCTGTGCTGCGCCTTGTCGGCCGAACTGGGCGTGCTGCCGGAGGCCATCCAGGAAAAGACCCGTCGCTACTTCGACCTCCATCTCGATTGGCTGACCCGGGTGATCGATGCCGGCCGGACGGCCGGCGAGTTGCATTGGCCGGGCGAAGCGCGCGATTTGGCGGTGCTGCTGCTGACCACGCTCGAAGGCGGCAGCCTGGTCGCCCGCGCCCAGCAGGCCGCCGGGCTGGTGCGGGCCGGCTTTGTGCAAGTGATGACGCAAATCCGGACGCCGGCATGAAGGGCACCCGCCTTGCCTTCGCGGTCGGCGCCCTGGTGCTGGCCAGTGCCGGCCAGGCTGGCGAGGGCGAATGGTCCCACCAGGGCCAGCATGCCGGCGTGACGCTGGGGGTCATGCCGCTGACCGCGCAATGGCGCAGCGCTTTTTACGTCAATCGCGGCTTTGCCGCGGATGTCATCAAGCCCTACGCTGCTGCTTGCGGCCTGTCCTTTGGCCTGCGCAACGCGGGCGAGGCGCCGGTCGACGCCCGTTTGGCCGACTGGCGCGCCGTCGGTGCCGACGGCCAGAGCATCCCCCTGCGCCTGCCGGAAACCTGGGAAGCGCAGTGGGCCGCGGCCGGCGTGCCGGAGCCGGCCCGGATTGCCTTTCGCTGGGCGCAGTTCCAGAGCGAGAGCCATTTCGAGCCGGGCGACTGGATCATGGGCATGGCGACCCTGAGTGCCGTGCCGGCCGCCCCTTTTCGTCTGATTGCCCGTTACCGCGATGCCGGGGGGGAACATGAAATCGTCGTCGACAAGCTTGCCTGTGCCGCCCACTGAGCGCCGGCGCGTGCTGGCAGCCCTGGGCGGATTGGCCGCGCTCGCCGCCTGGCCCCGGTTCGGCCTGGCCCAGGGCCGTGGCATGAGCGCCGTGGCCGGCAGCCCGCCGGCGCCGCCGCTGCGCCTGCCCGACGCCGACGGCAAGCCGGTCGATCTGGCCGCTTACCGGGGCAAGGTGGTGCTGGTCAATTTCTGGGCGACCTGGTGCCCGCCCTGCCGCCAGGAACTGCCCTCGCTCAGCCGCCTGAAAAAAAAGCTGAGCGGCGAGGCCTTCGAGATCCTCTCGGTCAATATCGGCGAAGACGTCGATACCGTGTTCGACTTTGCCGGCAACCCGGCTTATCCGATGCTCTTCGACCACGATTCGACGGCTATGGCCACCTGGCCGGTCAAGGGCGTGCCGACTACCCTGCTGGTCGACCGCCAGGGCCGTCTCGCCTACCGGGCGGTGGGCGGTCGCGAGTTCGACGATGCGGACGTGGTGGGGCTGATCCGGCAGTTGCTCAAGGCCTGAGCGGCTGTCGTCAACGTGGCCCGGCTTCGCGGCTGAGGCCGACGATGCCTAGGGCAAGCAGGGTCGAGACGATGGCGGCGAGCGCTGCCCGCAGCAGGTCGTAGAGGCCGGTGGAACTGGTCAGCTCCAGCGTGAATCCATGGTGCAGGGCGAGCAGGCTGGAGGCGATGGTCAGCGCCAGCCAGGCCCGCCGGTAGGGCGGGCGCAGGGTGATCCGCAGCGCGGCCAGGGTGGCGAGGGTTTGCGCCACGATGGCGAAACAGAGGCAAAGCACGGTCAGGACATAGGCGCTCATGCCGCGTCCCCGGCTGCATTGCAGGCCGCATCGCAGCCTTCTTCCAGCCGGCGCAACGCTTCGTCCAGCGTGCTGCGCGGGCAGCCGAAGTTGAGGCGCAGCCAGCCCGGGGCGCCGAAGTCGGCGCCGTCCGACAGACCCAGGCCATGCGCTTCGAAATGCGCGGCGGGGTCGGCCAGGCCAAGCTCGCGGACGTCGATCCAGGCCAGGTAGGTGGCTTCGACAAAATTCATTTTTAGCTGTTTTTTGCCATCGACCGTAGCATTTACCCGGTCGCGGTTGGCGGCGAGGTAGGCGATCAGTTCGCGGTGCCAGTCGGCGCAATCGCGGTAGGCGGCTTCGCAGGCGGCCAGCCCGAGCACGTTCACATGTGGCACGATGCCGTGCATGGCGCGTTCGAAGCGGTGGCGCAGTTTCGCGTCGGAAATGACCGCGAAGGCGCAGCCCAGGCCGGGGATGTTGAAGGTCTTGGACGGCGCCATCAGCGTGATCGTCCGCTGGGCGATCTCCGGCGACAGGCTGGCAAAGGGGATGTGGCGCTGGTCGGCGTCGAGGATCAGGCCGCAGTGGATTTCGTCGGAACAGACGATCAGGTCGTGGGCTTCGGCGAAGGCGGCGAGGTCGAGCAGTTCTTCCCGGCTCCAGCAACGGCCGACCGGGTTGTGCGGATGGCAGAGCAGGAACAGCCGCGATGCTACGACCATAGAATCAAAGGCTGGCCCTAGGGTCGCCGCCTTTTTCAGGGCAAATTCATCAAAATGCCAGCGGCCGTCGCTGTTCGCCAGTTCGACGCGATTCAGCTTGCGGCCGGAAAAATGCGGCGCCGATAGAAACGGCGGATAGATCGGCGTCGCCGTCAGCACCTCGCCGTCAACGGCCCGGCAGGCGACATTCAACCCGGTGACCAGCCCCGGCAGCCAGACGATCCATTCCGGTTCAATGCGCCAGCTGTATTCGCCTTCAAGGTGAGCGAGCACTGACTCCGTCAGCGACGGCCAGGGGCCGCCATAGCCGAAGACGCCGTGATCGATGCGCCGGTGCAGGGCCTCGAGCACCGGCGGCGGCGCCGCGAAATCCATGTCGGCGACCCACAACGGCAGCACGTCGCGACCGGCGTACCTGCCCCATTTGATGGAGTCGGAGTTACGCCGGTCGGGCGGAGTGTCGAACGGGCTCAAACTTCCAGGTTCTGGTACAGGGCCGTAGACAGATAGCGCTCGCCGAACGACGGAATGATCACGACGATCAGCTTGCCGGCGTTTTCCGGGCGCTTGGCCAGTTCGAGCGCAGCCCAGGTCGCGGCGCCGGAGGAAATGCCGACGAGCAGCCCCTCCTCCGTCGCCATGCGGCGGGCGATGGCGAAGGCGTCGTCGTTCTTGACGCGGATCACCTCGTCGTAGATGGCGGTGTTCAACACGGCCGGCACGAAGCCGGCGCCCAGGCCCTGGATCGGGTGCGGGCCCTTCTGGCCGCCGGAGAGGACCGGCGAGGCATCGGGCTCGACGGCGACGATCTGCACACCCGGTTTGCGGGCCTTGAGCACCTCGCCGACGCCGGTCACCGTACCGCCGGTGCCGACACCGGAGACGAAGATGTCGACCTGGCCGTCGGTATCGCGCCAGACTTCCTCGGCCGTCGTGTTGCGGTGCACCTCCGGATTGGCCGGGTTCTCGAACTGCTGCGGAACGAAATAACGGGCGTCGCTCGCGGCCAGCGCATTGGCCTTGGCGATGGCGCCGCTCATGCCCTCGGGGCCGGGGGTCAGGATCAGCTCGGCGCCGTAAGCCTTCAACAGCAGCTTGCGCTCGCGGCTCATCGTCTCCGGCATCACGAAGGCGCACTTGATGCCGCGCGCCGCGCAGACCATTGCCAGGCCGATGCCGGTGTTGCCGGAAGTCGGCTCCAGCACGACCGTATCCGGGCCGATCTTGCCGGCTGCGGCAGCCGCGTCGAGCATCGCCACCGCAATGCGGTCCTTGACGCTGTGGCCCGGGTTGAAGAATTCCAGCTTGGCAGCGATCGTGGCGCCGGCGCCTTCGGTGATGCGGTTGAGTTTGACCAGCGGGGTGTTGCCGATCAGGTCGGTGACGTTATTGGCGATTTTCATGGTGGACTCCGGAAAGAGATGCGGAATTGTAGGCGACTCTGCCCTTGTCGTGGGTGGGTCGGTCAGCGGCATGCTCGCCCCCTACTTTTTCAGGTAAATCTGGTCAAAGCTGCCGCCGTCGGCGAAGTGTGTCTTCTGCGCCTTCTGCCAGCCGCCGAAGGTGTCGGCGATGGTCACCAGCTTCAGTTTCGGGAACTGCGCGGCGTACTTGGCCGCCACCTTGGCGTCGCGCGGCCGGTAATAGTGTCGGGCGGCGATGTTCTGGCCTTCCTCGGAGTACAGGTAGTCGAGGTAGGCCTGCGCGGTCAGCCGCGTACCGCGCTTCTCGACCACCTTGTCCACCACGGCGACCGGCGGTTCGGCCAGGATGGACAGGCTGGGGGCGACGATCTCGAACTTGCCCTTGCCGATTTCATTGACCGCCAGTTGCGCCTCGTTCTCCCAGGCGATCAGCACGTCGCCGAGGCCGCGTTCGACAAAGGTGGTGGTCGAGCCGCGCGCCCCGGAATCGAGCACCGGCACGTTCTTGAAGATCGCCGTGACCAGCTCCTTGGCCTTCTGCTCGTTGCCGCCCGGCTGCTTCAGCGCCCAGGCCCAGGCCGCCAGGTAATTCCAGCGGGCGCCGCCGGAAGTTTTCGGGTTGGGGGTGATCACGGCGACGCCCGGTTTGGCCAGGTCGCCCCAATCCTTGATCCCCTTCGGGTTGCCCTTGCGAACCAGGAAGACGATGGTCGAGGTGTAAGGCGATGAATTGTGCGGGAAGCGTGTCTGCCAGTCGGCCGGGATCAGATTGCGCTCGACCAGCGCGTCGATGTCGTAGGCCAGCGCCAGCGTCACCACGTCCGCCTCCAGCCCGTCGCGTACCGCCATCGCCTGCTTGCCGGAGCCGCCGTGCGACTGGCGGAAAGTCAGCGCCTGCCCGCTCTTCGCCTGCCAGTGTTTGGCGAAAGCGGCGTTGTAATCCTTGTACAGCTCGCGGGTTGGGTCGTAGGACACGTTGAGCAGCGAGGTCTGGGCCACGGCGCTGCCGAATGCTACGGTCGCCGCCAAAAAAAGGCCAAATTTGCGCACGGGAGACTCCAGTCAATTGAAATAAATTCGGGATGACTGGAGTCTAGGCAGGCGTCGTTATTCTGTAAAAGAATTGATTTGCACAAAAATATAACCAGAACGAATTAATCGGTTAAGCCATCGAATGCAGGCCGATCAGGTTGCCCTCGGTATCATTGACCAAGGCGATGAAGCCATGGGGGGCGATGGACATCTTCGGTTTGAAAAAGGCACCGCCGCTGGCCGCCGCCCTCGCCGCCTCGACGCCGCAATCGGCGCAGCCGAAATAGACCAGGGTGCTCCCGCCGGAAGGGCAGCCGGGCATCTTGACCAGGGTTCCGGTCGCTCCGTACTGCTCCATCGACGACGGAAAGGCCAGCATCTCCATGCCGGGAAAGGCCACGCCGTCCGGATTGCCCAGCGGGCTGAGCTGACACTGGAAGACGGCCTCGTAGAAGGCTTTGGCGCGGGCTATGTCCTGGACATAGATTTCAAACCAGACAACGGGGTTGGCAGCCATGATTTCTCCTTGGAAAACGGTGGTGGGGGCGGGTATGGAATCATCCGGCGAGGCGTCGTCGATCGGATTGCCGGGCCATGATCGAAGGGTGTGACCGCCAATGTCGACGGAATATCCGAAGCTTCGACTGGGCTGCCGCGGGAGGGTTCATGGCTTTTTGGCGTCCGCCCTCCATGGCGCCCGCCAAGGCGCCGCCAGATGCGCGACGGTGACTTGTGAGGGGACTCGGGATCGTCCACAATCTGCGCGCCATTTTCCTGGAGAGCAACAATAATGTCCCACGCCAAACTTTGTCGGCCCGCGCTGGCTTTTGCGCTTGCCCTGCTGGTGGCGCCTGTGCAGGCGCAGACGACCGAGCCGGTCAAGCCGGTGTACAACATCAATGTGGTCAATCCCGAGGATCTGCTCGACTACAACAAGACCGTTGTTGTGCCTACGGCCTACGTGACGCTGCTGACCGACGGGCGGGTCTCGGCCGTCAAGCAGGCCGGCATGTTCCAACGTGGTTCGGGGTCGGCCGGCGCCAGCGCGAGCTATCGCGTTCAGGGGCTGGACAAGGCATACGCGCAGAGCCTGGCCCAGGCGGCCTACGACGACTTCGTCGTCCAGATGCGCCAGGCTGGCTACAAGGTCCTGACGTATGCCGACATCCGCGACGCCGATCTGATCAAGGGCGCGGCACGCGATACGACCGTCGGGGCGCTCGGCCTGCCGGTGTCTTCGCAGGGCGGTAACAACTTCGTCACCGCGGCGCCGAGCGACGAGCAACTCTTTGCCAGCGGCTTCGTCGGCGGCAAATTCTCGGAATTCATTAGCGGCGGTAAGTCGAAGATCACCGATGCTACGCTCATCATTCCGCATTACACCTTCGTAGCGCCGCAATCCTGGGCCGAGGGCAGCCGCGGGTACAACAGTGTTTCGGCCGAGGCAAATGTCGCACCGGGAATGAATTTGCTCGTCGCCAATGCCCACTGGATGGGGGCTCCCAAGTCGCGCATGATGAGCGGCATCCCCGGGGTGGCGACCAAGGAACAGGCGATCAACGTGACCGAAAAGGCAGGCGTGCTGGAAAAGACGGCCGATACCACGCCGCAGGTCGCCAATGCCTTGAGTTCGGTGCTTGGGGCCTTGACCGGGAAGGGCAGCATTCAGAAAAGCGCGGGCGAATACCAGCTCTCCATCGACCGCGACGCCTACACTGCGGGCATCCTGAACGGCGTGCGAGGCTTCAACGCCGAGGTCGCCAAGGCGGCAGGCGCGGCCAAGTAACAAGGCTCTCGGGGTCCGGGCTCCCAGCCGGCTCAAAACCCGGCGTGTCGTCGTCGATCAGGGGTTGATAAACACGCTCGCCGGTCCGTTCCGACTTCTGCGCCGGCAGGCGGCGCCCCACGGTCAGGCCCGGTTGCGTGGGCCGGTCAAAAGCCCCCTGGCTCAGGTTTTTCCGATTTTGGCCATTTTTTGGGGCCGACCGTAGCATTGGCCGGCGGGCGGCAGCGGGGGGCGCGCCGGACCGGCAAGCGTGGCTTTGCCAGTCGTTCATAGCGGCTGATGGCCGGCGTATTGTGTCGGGGTCTTTTACAGTTGCTATTGCGTATCGCTGCCGATGCAAGCCAAGTGTTTGTAAATAAGCGTAAATATAATCTGGCACGTTTAATGCTTAACGATGACAGCCGCTGCAATTTCCAGGCGATCAATCAAGGAGAATTCAACATGTCGATCAAAACCAAACTTGCCGTCGCGGGGTTGCTGTCGAGCGCCTGCCTGGCAGCCCAAGCTGCTCCAGTCACTTATCTGGGTTCGGATAACAACGTGTCCTCGCTGGCCCAGATGGTCAATTCGACCGCTGCCGCCGCATCTTTCCTGGCCGTTGCCGGTGCCCTGAACACGGTTGATTTCGAATCCCCGCTGCCGGCCAATCTGACCATCACTGGCGGTACCACGACCAACAACTCCGGCTGCGGTGCCCTGTGCGGCTTCGACACCACCTCCGGTAGCGGCTTCTTCCGCAGCGTGGTTGGCGGTTCGGTGACCTTCAGCTTCACCAACCCGGTCGACGCCTTCGGCTTCTACGTCAATGGCCTGCAGACCGACCTGGTTCCGCAGCAGACCATCGTGTATGTCGACGGCTCATCGGTTCAACAGATTCTCAACATGCCTTCCTCGATCAATGGCGGTGGTGCCTTCTTCGGCTTCATCGACTTTGGTCAGATGATTTCCAGCGTCACGTTCAACGCGACCAACGACATCCTGGCCTTCGACGACCTGCGTTTCGGCCGTTCGGAACGCGATCCGGGCAACAATGTGCCGGAACCCGCTTCCCTGGCCCTGCTTGGCCTCGGCCTGGCCGGTCTGGCCGCTGCTCGTCGCCGCAAGCCGATGTAATTGCCTGACCCTCGGTCTGACCGGGCTGAAGATTCAGCCGGTCAGCAGATGGCAAAAAACGGATGAGTCCTCGGAATCATCCGTTTTTTTTCGCCGACCGTAGCATTCGAGCGCAAAAGCAAGGGCCTTGCGCTGCCCGACCAAGGCTTCCGCCCACTGGCCGGGCGATCCGGCCAGCGGTGTCGTTTCTTTGCTTGCGGTTAGCGCCGGTCAGCCGAGGAACAGCTTGTACGCCGGATTCTCGCTCTCGTCCCAGTGGGCATAGCCCAGGTTTTTCAGGAAGGCGCGAAACTCGCTCATCTCGCCCGGCGGCACCTGCATGCCGACCAGCACGCGGCCGTAGTCGGCGCCGTGGTTGCGGTAATGGAAGAGGCTGATGTTCCAGCCGGCGCTCATCTGGGTCAGGAAATTCATCAGGGCGCCCGGGCGCTCGGGGAATTCGAAGCGGTAGAGCAGCTCGCGCAGGCCCTTTTCGCAGGCTTGCGGCGCGTGGCCGCCGACCATGTGGCGAATATGGTTCTTGGCCATTTCGTCGTCGGTCAGGTCCAGCGTCGGGTAGCCGTGCTTCTGCAGGCTGTCGACCAGCTTCAGCGATTCCTTGCGGTCGCCGACCTGCACACCGACGAAAACGTGCGCCTCGGCCGCCGTGTGGTAGCGGTAGTTGAATTCGGTGACGTTGCGCTTGCCGATCAGGGCCAGGAATTTCTTGTAGGCGCCGGGCTTCTCGGGCAGCGTGACGGCGAACACCGCTTCGCGCTGCTCGCCGAACTCGGCGCGCTCGGCAACGAAGCGCAGGCGGTCGAAATTCATGTTGGCGCCGGAGGTCACGGCGATCAGGTTCTTGTCCTTCAGCTTGTGCTGGCGGGCGTATTCCTTGGCCCCGGCGACGGCCAGCGCGCCGGCCGGTTCGAGGATCGAGCGGGTGTCCTCGAAGACATCCTTGATCGCCGCGCAGATGGCGTCGGTATCGACCAGGATGACCTCGTCGAGGTATTCCTTGCACAGGCGGAAGGTTTCCTCGCCGACGAACTTGACGGCGGTACCGTCGGCGAACAGGCCGACCTGCGGCAGGCGGACGCGGTGGCCTTTTTCCAGCGACTGCTTCATCGCGTCGGCATCGAAGGTTTCAACCCCGATGACCTTGATTTCCGGGCGCAGGCGCTTGATGTAGGCGGCCACGCCGGCGGCCAGCCCGCCACCGCCGATGGCGCAGAAGACGGCATGGATCGGCCCGTTGTGGCGCGAATGCTGGCGCAGGATTTCCATGGCCACGGTGCCCTGTCCGGCGATCACTTCCGGATCGTCGAAGGGGTGGACGAAGGTCAGCTTCTCGGTCTTTTCCAGTTCCAGCGCGTGGGCGTAGGCCTCGTCGTAGGAGTCGCCGTGCAGCACGACTTCGCCGCCGCGCCGCTTGACGGCGTCGATCTTGATGCCCGGCGTCGAGGTCGGCATGACAATGACCGCCCGGCAGCCAACCTTGGCCGCCGACAGTGCGACGCCCTGGGCATGGTTGCCGGCCGAGGCGCAGATGACGCCGCGTTTGAGTTTTTCGGCCGACAGGCTGGCGATCTTGTTGTAGGCGCCGCGCAATTTGAAGGAGAACACCGGCTGCATGTCCTCGCGCTTCAGGCTGATCTTGTTGCCGACCCGGGCGGAAAGGTTGCCGGCCAGGTCGAGCGGCGTTTCGACGGCGACGTCGTAGACCTGTGCGTTGAGAACTTTTTCGAGATAATCCGGGTGCATGGGGCGCAACTCATTCAGGCAAAAGGGAGATTCTACGGGTGGAGTGGCTAAACGTCACGGCGGAAGCGGGGCTCGGTGGCCTGTTTTTGGCCAGTTTTCTGGCGGCGACCGTGTTGCCCGGCGGCTCGGAGCCGCTGTTGTGGGGTTTTTTGCAACTGCATCCAGCTGAAATGTGGCCGGCGCTGGCCCTGGCCACGCTCGGCAACACGGCCGGCGGCATGACTTCGTGGTGGTGCGGCCGCTACCTGCCGCGCTGGCAACGGCTGGAAAACCTGCCGCACAAGGAGCGCATGGCGCGCTGGGGCAGCCCCGCCCTGCTTCTGTCGTGGCTGCCGCTGGTCGGCGATGCGCTGTGCGTGGCGGCCGGCTGGCTGCGCCTGCACTGGGCGCCCTGCTGCCTGTTCATGGCTGCCGGCAAGTTCGTCCGCTACTGGATTCTGGCTCAGGCTGCGATTCCGAACTGAACCCGCA
>CAIXSK010000007.1 GCA_903922075.1 uncultured beta proteobacterium
CCTGCGCCAGACTTCTGGCCCGGTGCTCGAACGGGCCGGCGACCTGGCCGCCATCCTGACCAATCTCGAACCGCACGACGTCCTGTTCATCGACGAAATCCAGCGTTTGTGTCCGGTCGTCGAGGAAATCCTCTACCCGGCGCTGGAAGACTTCCAGATCGACATCATGATCGGCGAAGGCCCGGCCGCCCGCTCGGTCAAGCTCGATCTGCCGCCGTTCACGCTGGTCGGCGCGACGACCCGGGCCGGCATGCTGACCAACCCGCTACGCGACCGCTTCGGCATCGTCGCCCGCCTCGAGTTCTACACGGCGGAAGAGCTGAAAAGCATCGTCAGCCGCTCGGCTTCGCTGCTCAACGCGCCGATCGACCCGGAAGGTTCGCTGGAAATCGCCAAACGCTCCCGCGGCACGCCGCGCATCGCCAACCGCCTGCTGCGTCGGGTGCGCGACTACGCCGAGGTCAAGGCCGACGGCAATATCACCCGGCAGGTCGCCGACGCCGCGCTGCACATGCTCGACGTGGATCCGGCCGGTCTCGACATCATGGACCGCAAGCTGCTGTCGGCGGTCATCGACAAGTTCGGTGGCGGCCCGGTCGGCGTCGACAACCTGGCCGCGGCCATTGGCGAAGCGCGCGACACCATCGAGGACGTGCTGGAACCCTACCTGATCCAGCAAGGCTACCTGCAGCGCACCCTGCGCGGCCGCATCGCGACGCCGGCCATCTACCGCCATCTCGGGCTGACCGAGCCGAACAGCGCAGTGGTTCGCGACCTGTTGGCCGACGAATAAAGTTTGACAATATCTCCCGCGGAAACAGATCGTTACAAAACAATGTTGCGGCGCAAGGTAAAATGCCGCGATGAAACTTGAGCCGAATTCGAACGCCTTCTCCATCCCGGTCCGTGTCTACTACGAAGACACCGATGCCGGCGGCGTCGTCTATTACGCCAACTACCTGCGCTTTTTCGAGCGCTGCCGCACCGAGTGGATGCGCTTCGCCGGCCACGACCAGTCGGCGCTGGCCAGCGAGGCCGGTATCGGCTTCGTCGCCCGCAAGGCGAGCTGCGAATACCTGAAGCCGGCGCGGCTCGATGACGAACTGAGCGTCGGCCTCGAAGTCGAGAAGCTGACCCGCGTTCGCGTCGTTTTCCGCCAGCACGTCCGCCGCGGCGACGACGAACTGGTCACCGGCACCGTCGAGATCGCCTGCGTCAACATGGCGACGATGACCCCGGCCCCCATCCCCGATTTCTTGTATTCCAAGCTGGAAGCGCTTAAATGAACGTTACCCAGGATCTCTCCATCCTCCACCTGATACTCGAAGCCAGCGCCGTCGTCCAGGCCGTCATGGCCCTGTTGGCCGGCGTCTCCTTCATGTCCTGGTACTACATTTTCATGAAGTGGTTCACGGTCAAGCTGGCCCGCCAGAAGACCGAGACCTTCGAGCGCGACTTCTGGTCCGGCGGCGACCTCAACAACCTGTTCAACAGCGCGGTCAACGACCGCCACCACGCCGGTT
Organism: uncultured beta proteobacterium; assembly: GCA_903922075.1. Taxonomy (GTDB): domain Bacteria; phylum Pseudomonadota; class Gammaproteobacteria; order Burkholderiales; family Rhodocyclaceae; genus Azonexus. The sequence continues at coordinate 1,524 of CAIXSK010000007.1, forward strand.
CCATGGAGCGCATCTTCGAGGCCGGTTTCCGCGAATTCACCAAGCTCAAGGGCCAGAAGAATCTCGACCCGAAGGACATCGTCGACGGCTCGCGCCGCGCCATGCGCGCCACCTACCAGCGCGAGATGGATGCCCTCGAATCCCACCTCGCCTTCCTCGCCTCGGTCGGTTCGGTCAGCCCCTACATCGGCCTGTTCGGCACCGTCTGGGGCATCATGCACGCCTTCCGCGGCCTGTCCAACGTCGGTCAGGCGACGCTGGCTTCGGTCGCCCCGGGCATTGCCGAGGCGCTGGTCGCCACCGCCATCGGCCTGTTCGCCGCGATTCCCGCGGTGCTCGCCTACAACCGCTTCTCGCATGACATCGATCGGCTGGCGACGCGTTACGAGTCGTTCATGGAAGAATTCTCCAACATCCTGCAAAGGCAGATGCGTTAAGCCATGCGCCAGCGCCGCCTGAAAAACGAAATCAACGTCGTTCCCTACATCG
>CAIXSK010000008.1 GCA_903922075.1 uncultured beta proteobacterium
CCTTGCCCTTGGGCGGCAGGGCGCGCCAGTAGCGCCACATGGTCGGGCGCGAACGCTCTTCGTCGCTCGGCTCGGCAAAGGCCAGCGTCGAGATGTGGCGCGGGTCCATCCACGAATACAGCAGGTTGATCGTTTCGCCCTTGCCGCTGCCGTCGACCCCGCTGATCAGGATGACGACCGGGAATTCCTTTTTCTCCAGCATGTCGTACTGCACGTCGAGCAACTCGGCGCGCAGCTTCGGCACTTCGGTCTTGAAGGTTTTCTTGTCGACCGTATGGCCCAGTTCCGCAGATTCGAACATCGCCTACCCCCCCCTGAAATCGCCCCACAAGGCCTGCAGCGCCGCCAGTGCGGCCAGCCCCGCCGTTTCCGTGCGCAACACGCGCGGCCCCAGGCGTACCGCCTGAAACCCGGCATGCTGCGCCGCAATCATCTCCTGCGGATCGAGCCCCCCTTCGGCGCCGATCAGCAATTGCACTTCTCCAACCGGCGCGATGTCCGCCAGGGTCTGCCCGGCATCGGGCACCAGCATCAGCCGGAGGACCCCGCCAGCCGGCCGGGCCAGCCAGTTTTCCAGCTTTTCCAGCGGCGCCACCAGGGGTACCTGGTTGCGCCCGCACTGCTCGCAGGCGGACGCCACGACGCCCTGCCAGTGTGCCACCCGCTTGGCAGCCCGCTCGCCGGACAAGCGCAGCACGCTGCGCCGGCTCTCGACCGGAACGATATCGCGCACACCCAACTCCACCGCCTTCTGGATCGTAAAATCCATCTTGTCGCCGGCTTGCAGCGCCTGGATCAGCGTCACCGCCAGCGCGGACTCGCGCTCGATCTCCTGCCAGGCCGCCAGCTCGGCATAGACGCGATCGCGTTCGATACGCTCGATATGCGCCGGATATTCGCCGCCCCGCCCATCGAACAAGACGACGGGCGCCCCCGGCGGCAAACGCAATACCCGAACGGCATGGCGCGCCACCGGCTCGGGCAGTTCGACGTGGGCGCCCGGCGACAGGGCTTCCCGGCAGTAGAAACGAGGCAAATTCATCGGTGCTATTATGGGCGAAATGCGTTTTGGAGTGGAGAAACATGGTCGCCCTGAACCCACCGGTGTGCGATTTCGGCCTACCGGCCATCGATTTTGATCTGCCGGACGGCGACGGCAAACGTCATACGCTGGCCAGCTGTCGCGGCCCGAACGGCCTGCTGGTGATGTTCATCTGTAACCACTGCCCCTTCGTCAAGGCGATCATCGACCGCCTGATCCGCGACTGCCGCGAACTCGCCACCCAAGGCATCGGCTGTGTCGCGATCATGAGCAACGACATTGCGGCCTACCCTGAGGATTCGCCGGAAGCGATGCGCCGCTGGGCCAGCGAACTTCAGTTCCCGTTCCCCTACCTCTACGACGCCACACAGGAAACTGCACGCGCCTACGGCGCCGTGTGCACGCCCGATTTTTTCGGCTACAACGCCCGCCTCGAACTGCAATACCGCGGACGGCTCGACGCCTCCGGACGCCATGCCGCACCGCCCGACGCTCGCCGCGAGCTGTTCGAGGCCATGCGCGAAATCGGCAAAACGGGAGCTGGCCCGCGTGAACAGCAGGCATCCATCGGCTGCTCTATCAAATGGCGCACTTCTGACATTTAATTGCCACATTTGAAAAAACCATGCACACACGTGGCCGAGGCAAACAGAGTCGGCTATCATTAATTGTTAATAAATTGATTTACTTACTCCGTTGACCTCACCCGACGCGCCCCCGCCCCAACCTGCCGAGACAAGCCGCAAACTGGCTTATCTCCAGAGCGTGGTTGCGAGCATGCCGCAGGGCATCGGCGTCTTTGACGAAAACCTGTGCCTGCGCATCTGGAATGCCGGCCTGGTCGACATTCTCGAACTGCCGCCGGATATCGTCCGCGAGGGCACGCAGTTCGCCGAACTGATCCGCGTCCTGGCCGAACGCGGCGAATTCGGATTCGGCAATATCGACACCATCGTCGAGCGGCAGACCGCCATCGCCGCCAAGTTTGAACCCTACACCTACGAGCATGCCGGCCCGCGAGGCCGCGCCCATCTGTTCCAGAGCGAACCGCTCCGTATCGACGGGCAACTGGCCGGCTGCGTCGCCACCTGTACCGACATCACCGAACGCCGGACCAGTGCCGAACGCGAGCAACTGGCGCAAAAGGTCTACACCCATACGCCGGCCGGCATCATCTTCACCGACGAAGCGCACCGCATCCTGTCGATCAACCCGGCCACCACCCAGATGACCGGCTACGAATCCTTCGAACTGCTCGGCCAGACCGTCTTCGGCCTGATCGAACTGGAACAGGAACAGTCGCTGGAGGTTTTCCAGGAAAACATCGCGCAGCACGGCTCATGGAACGGCGAACTGCACGTCACCCGGAAGAACGGCGACAACTTCCCGGCCGGTACGCGGGTCAACCGGGTCGATGATCCGCAGAGCGGCCTGCCGGCCAATTACATCTGGATCCTGGCCGACATCACCGAGCGCAAGCAGTCCGAAGAACGGATGCGCCATATCGCCCAGCACGACACGCTGACCGGCCTGCCGAACCGCCTGGCGCTGCTCATGCGCCTGGCCCAGTTGCTGCCCGAGGCTCGCCGCCACGGCTGGAAGGTGGCGATCATGTTCCTCGACCTCGATCGCTTCAAGATCATCAACGACACATTGGGCCACCAGGTCGGCGACGAGATGTTGCGCGAGGTCGCCTGCCGTCTGTCCAGCGTCGTCCGCGAGACGGATGTCGTGGCGCGGCTGGGCGGCGACGAGTTCGTGATCATCCTGCCCGGCATCAATTCCCCGTCCGATGCGGCGACGGTCGCCGGCAAGGTCATCGTCGCGCTGTCGTCGGCGATCGAGGCCAACGGCCACGAGCTGCATACCAGCCCGTCGATCGGCATCAGCCACTTTCCGGACGACGGGCCGGACGGCGACATCATCCTGAAAAACGCCGACACGGCGATGTACCACGCCAAGGCGGCCGGCCGGAACAACTACCAGTTCTTCGCCAGCGAAATGAACCTGGCCACCTCGGAACGCCTGAACATCGAGCACAAGCTGCGCCACGCCATCGCCCGCAACGAACTGGCGCTGTGCTTCCAGCCGCAGTTCCGGGCCGGCGACGCGGTGCCGACCGGAGTCGAGGCCCTGCTCCGCTGGCACCATCCGAGCGAAGGCATGATTTCCCCGTCGCGCTTCATCCCGGTCGCCGAAGAAACCGGGATCATCGTCGAAATCGGCGACTGGGTACTGACCAACGCCTGCCGCGAAATGAAGCACTGGATCGATGCCGGCCTCAAGCCGATGCGCATGGCGGTCAATGTCTCGGCC
>CAIXSK010000009.1 GCA_903922075.1 uncultured beta proteobacterium
CGATATCAGCACGACATTTTGGGGGGCGCGCTTGAAGGGCAGGCGCTTGGGGTCGAAGGCCTCTTCTTCCTCCTCGTTGGGATCGGGCGTGAGGGCGACGGACAGGTGGGCGCGTTCGGTACCAAGGTCGAGCAAGATCTGGTTGGCGCGTTCGGCCGGCATCGTCGCATAGAAGCGGCCGTAGTCCAGCTCGTTGCGCCGAAACGCCGAGGCAAAGGTCATCAGCCCGTTGCCGACCAGTTCATTGGCGTAGGCGTTCTGCGAAAACTGCATCTGATCGATGTCGGCCAGTTGCCAGGAGAGCAACGGGAAGCCGAAGGCCAGCGCGGCGCAGGCCGCGCGCTGGCGCCAGCCGGAGACGGTACCCTGGCTGGCGGCCAGAAACCGGCGGCTCGCCCAGGTGAGCGCCATGGCGAGCAGGGCGACACCGGAAATCAGCGCGCCGACCGGGTAGGACTCGCGGACATTGCCGATCACCTCGTGGGTGTAGATCAGATAGTCGACGGCAATGAAATTGAAGCGGGTGGAAAACTCCTCCCAGAAGGTTGCCTCGGCCAGGGCGCCAAAGAGCAGCGCAAAGCTGGCCAGAAAAAACAAGACCAGGCGCAGCCCGCGCTGCCAGCGAGTCGCCTGCCAGCGGCCCGGCCAGATGGCCAGCAGCAGCCAGGCGGGCGCCAGCAGCCAGGCGAGCACCGCCAGATCGAAGCCGATGCCGCGCAGGAATATTTCCGGCCACAGCGCTGGCGGCACGGCATCGACCCCGCTGCGCAGGGTCAGTCCCAGCCGGGTCAGGAAGGCGATGCCCAGGAACAGGAAAAAATACGGCAGTAGCGGAATTCTGGAGGAGGGGCAGCGCATGGGTGTCGGTCGGCAGATCGGTCCGGAGGGGAGTATTGCCGGTGGCGACTCCCGGGAGTCGGGCCGGTATTTTTCGGTGGCCCGATTCTAGGCTGCCGGCCAAACGGGGAGATTAACGTTTACTTAAATGATCGTCGGCGCGCTGGCCTTTCTGAGCGAGTGCTCACAACGCGGCAATGCCCCGTCCATGGTCTATCTGGCCGCCAATGCCCGGCCCGTATACAACTGAAGACCGCGGGCGCGCCGGTTAACGGTGATGGTGATGGTGGCGATGCTTGTGTCCGTGGCGATGCCAACCCCGGTGTGGCCCGTAGTCATAGTCGTAAGCATGGACGCGGTAGCCGTAAGGTGAAACAACGTAGGGCGCCGGCAAGTACACCCGGGGTGGGGGCGGCGCATAAATGACCGGTGGCGGTGCGTAGTAAACCGGCGGTGGCGCGACATAGGCTGGATAACCCAGATTGATGCTCAGGCCGACGCGCGGTTCGTGGGCGTAGGCGCCGGATGCCAGTCCGGCGGCAAGGATTGCGCCGAACAGAACGTTGCGCATGGTTTTCATCGTTGATCTCCTTTGACGACAGGGCGGATTGCAGAAGCTGCCCTCCCAGGATATGAACGCGCGAAGCCGCCTAAGGTTTCGCCCGCTAACAATTGGAAACAACTGCGCGCTCAGTGGGCGGCCGGGGCGAACAGGGGCGCCAGCACCTGCTCGGTGGCCGGCGGCACATCGCCCTGCTGGGCCAGCCAGACGAAGCGCCCGGCCGGCGCGTTGGCAGTCGCGGCCTGGGCAGCGGCGATTTCGGTGCGGTCGTTGACCAGCACGACGACGCGCTTCAGGCCGGGGGCGGCGGACAGGGTGGCCAGTTCGTACAGGCAGCCCTGGTTGGCGGCGACGAAGTTGCGCAGGTCCATCAGCACGACGTCGCTGCTGCGCAGCAGTGCGGCCAGCGCCAGTTGCCAGGTCGTGTCGTGGCAATAGCACTCGTTGACCCGGTAACGGCCCTCGGCATCGGGGCGCAGTTCGAAGGCGGCCAGCCGGCGCGACATATCCTCGGGACGATGGATGAAGCGTTCGCCCAGCTTGCCGTCGAGGAAGGCGAAGATGTCGTCGGGGTCGATGGTATGCGACAGCACGTCGGTGCCGGCGATCAGCACGGTGTTGCCGCTCAGCCGCCAGCGGTCGATGACGCGGTCGAACAGGTCCTGGACGTTGGCGTCCTGCTGGAAGACGCGCAGCACGAGCAGGGTCGGCGGTCGTCCGGACTGGCCTTGTTCCGCCAGGCGCCGCATCAGCCACGCCCCGAGCGGAATCCACAGCATGGGCAGGAACTCGACCAGCGCACCCCAGCCGAGGCTGGCCAGGGCGCCGAGGGCCGGGCCGGTCAGGGCGATGGCCCAGACGGCGGTGAACAGGTAGAACAGTTCGGAAATCTGCCGCCGGGCGTAGGCGCCCGCCAGCCAGCGACCGAGCGCCTTGGCCGGCCACCAGGCGAGCAGCCACGGCACCAGAGCGAACAGTGCAATGCCGGCGATTGGCGGCAGCCAGCCGACCAGCCAGTAGATCAGCGGGCTTTGCTGCTCGACGAGCAGGTTGAGCAGATCGACGCCGGCCTGCGAGGCCCAGCACAGCACGATGAAGACCGGCGCCAGCCAGGGGCCGACGGCGCGCGTGGCGCCGCCCAGGCAGAGGGCGGTGACGACGATCAGCGGCAGCCCGATGTCGAAGCTCATCCAGAACAGGATCTGGGTGAAACTGACGTTTTCGTTGACCCGCCAGCTGAGCAGCGCGATGGCGGCGACGAACCAGAGGAGCAGCGCGCCGACCAGCCGGCGGCGGCGCCAGCGGTCGATCACCGCGATCACCGGGACGACCGGCCAGGCGTAGGCGGCGCCCAGCGTCAGCACCGTCTTCCAGGTGATCGGGCCGTCGGCGATGATCTGCGTCAGCAGCGTGCGGCTCAGCGCTATCAGCAGGGTCAGGCCGATGAAGGCGGTGACCAGCTGGCGCCGGGCGCGCCGGTTGTCGTCCAGGCTGACCGGGGTTGGCGGGTTGTCGGCGGCAGCCGGCAGGGCCGGGGTGGCCGGCGCAAATGCTACGACCATAGAATCAAATGCTGGCCCTAGGGTCGGCGGGTTTTTTTGGCCAATTTTCATTAGCCGCTGCATCGCCGTCCGGTAGCGACTGGCGACGACCAGCGCCGCGATCACCGACAGGATCGTCGCCAGGATCAGCAGGGTGGCGATCTTGCCGGAGAGCATCTCAGACCATCGCCGTCAGGCCGTCCACATAGACCAGCCGGCCGCTGCCGGGGTCGCGCACGTAGCTCAGGCATTGCCGGCGGTTGGTGCCGGTGCCGGGCGCCTTCAGCGAAATGTGCACCCAGCCCGAGTTCGGGCCCTTGGCCGGGTCGTAGCACTCGCAGATGATCTGGTCGAAATCGGGCAGGTTATCGCGCGCCCAGGCGGCCAGTTCCAGCGTCGGCTTGGCGACGATCTCGATGTCGCAGGCCTCGCCCCGGGCGTGCTGGCTGGTCGTCAGCCAGGTCGACGGCTTGTTCTTCAGCGCCCGCTCCAGGTTCTGGCCACGATAGACGCTGTTCGGCGAGAACGATCCGAAGGCCTCGCGGACGGGTTGCAGCACCTGGCGGGCCAGGTAAATCGCCGCCTGCAGTTCCCGCAGCGAGGCGAAACCATTGTCGATGCCCAGACGGTCGGCGAGATCGGAACGCGTCAGTTCGTAGGCGCGGAAATTGGGCGAGATCAGCGCTCGCGGCGGCAGGTCGAAGGGAATCTTGTCGATGGGCGTCGTCGAGTAATCCGGCGCCGCGTCGTGCGCCGCCGCCGAGCGGGCGGCGCCGCTTCGACGCACGGCCTTCACGGCCTTGGGTGCGGCGGCTTTGGCTTTGGTCTGGCGCGGGCTCATGACAGGTTCTCCTGGATCTGTTCAAGGATGCGCCGGTTCGTCTTGTCGTCCGGCGACCACAGCTCAAGCAGGAAGGCGATGTGTTCGGCCACCGACGACACCTCGCGCGGGCTGGCGCCGCGGGCGATGGCGTTGCGGTAGGCGGCAAGGACGGCCATGGCCGGTGCCGGCGAAGCCGTCGCGCTGTGTTTTCGCGGTGGCGGCGCCTGGGACAGCAGGTGGACCAGCTGCAAGTCGGCGAGGCTGGCGCTGTCCCAGAAATTCGGGTCGCTTTCGTTGCGTCGCGACAGTTCGCGCACCATGGTGTCGAGCTCGCGTTGGCGGGCGGCGTCGGTCGCCGCCTGGCCTTCGCCGCGCTGGGCGGCGAGCAGGCTGCCGGCCAGCCAGTTGGTGAAGGCATAGGCATCGGGGCGGCGTTCGTGGGCCAGGCGGTAATGCTGCGCCATGTTGACCAGCGCCTCGGTGCGCCGCGGCCCCTCCTTTTCGACCAGCGCCAGCCGCTTGTAGGCACCGCCGAGCAGGCTGAAACGTTCGACGGTCGGGGCGCGCCGGCACAGCATGTCGAGGTCGAGGATGGCCGATTCGATGCACTCGATCTGCGCCTGCCGCGTCTGTTCGCGAACCTTGGCCGTCTGGCGGGCGGCCTGCTGCCAGACTTCGGCGGCATGGCGGACGCGGAAATTGGCGTACTGCTCGATGACGCGCATCGTGCAGTCGCCGTAATCGGCGGTCAGCGAGGCTTCCAGGCAGGCGATGGCCTGCGGCCAGTTGCGGGCCTCGCCCCAGGTCAGGCCGAGTGCCGCCTGGACATCGCCACGGGCCAGCCAGCGACTCTTCTGGTTGGCCGGAATGCGCGCCAGCCGGGCCTCGATCTGCTCGCCGGCCTCGCCCCGGGCGCCGGCCCGCAGGTCGGCGGCAAGGTTCTCGAACTCGACGACCAGTTCGTGGGCGGTGGCGAAAGGCGTCAGCTTGCGCGGCGCCGACGACCCGTCGCGATGGAAGCGGAAATCCGGGTCGCCGTAGCACTGGTAGGCGCCCCAGGTATTGACGTCGGGGAAGCGCAGCCAGACATCCTCGCGGGCGACGCGCACGGCCTCGCCAAAGGTTTCGCCGGCCAGCATGCCGCGGTAGAACGTGGCGGCGAAGGCCTGCCCGGCGCGGTCGTCGACCGCCCAGCCGGCGGCGACCACGGCGCGCACGCCCATGCGCACGAACTCCTCGCCGAGATTGGCGGCCAGGCCGAGGCGGTCGAGCTCGCGCCGACCGTCGACGCGGCCGAGGTGGCAGCAGTTGATGAACACCAGGTCGGGCACGAAGCGCATCTGCGCGATGTCGCCCGGCGTCAGGAAGCTGGCGGGGCCGATCACCATGCCGGACATCGGCTTGCCGCCGGCCGCCGGGTGCTCATGCACGCCGTGCCCGGCCAGGTGCAGGATGCGCCAGCTGTCCTTGTGCAGCGCTTCGAGGATGGGCGTTGCCGACTGGTCGACGCAGTCGGTCACCGCATAGCCCTCGGCGCCCAGTTGCTCGGCGACCAGTTGCGCCTCGTCGCGGGCGCCCGGCAGATCGCAGAAGTCCGGGCTGTCCTGGAGGTCCGGATTGCCGATGACCAGCGCGGTGTTGGCCAGGCTGTGCGCCGGCCGCTGGCGGAACTCGGCGGTACGGAACTGGCGGACGAAGCCGGCCGCCACCGAAGGCGGGCGTTCGCCGACCGCCCAGCGGTTTTCGAGCAGTTCCCACGGGTAGCGGGCCGACTGGCTGTCGACAATGACCACCAGATTGCCCTGCTGCGGCGACAGTTCGCGCAGGCGCAGCGGCAGCAGCATCTCGAACAGCGTCTTGGCGGCTTCGGAGTTCTGGCCGGTATCGCGGCTGGCGATCTGGACGAAGGCGTCGGCCAGCGCCAGTTGGCCGGTGGCCAGCGTTTCCTCGGCGCGGGCGCGGTCGGTCGGGAACAGGAAGCGCAGGCGGTCGTTCTGGCGAATGATTTCGAGGCGCTGGTACCACTCGTTCGGGGTATCGAAGCGGACGCGGCGGCGGCCGGCCTGGGCCGTCTCGACGCAGGCCGCCGGCCAGATGATGGACGGGGCGAGCTGCTCGTTCTGCAGGATGCGGCCGAGCGCCTCGGCCGCCGAAATGGCGACGTCCTCGTACAGTTCGAGCAGTTCGAGGCGGTCGATCAGCACGCGGCCGTCCAGTGCCTGCTCGGCCAGCGCCTGGTTGGTGGCGATGACGGCGCGCAACAGCGCTTCCAGCGAATCGCCGACCGGCAGGCCGCCGGCACCGGTGCCGACAAGCAGGGCGGTGACTGCCGCCGAGCGCGGCCGGCCCTCCTCGCCGAAGCGGGCGTCCGGCCACCAGGCGACCTTCAGCGCGAAGTCGAGCAGGGCGGCGCGGGCTGAGGATTCGAGCAGGCCGGGGCTGAGTTCGCCGATCTGGCCGAGGCCGACGACGATGGCGCCCATCGGCTTGGCGGTCGGCGAATCGTTGAGAAAAACGGTGTGGCTGCCGAGCGGCCCCGGGTAAATGCCGAGATCGAGGCGGCGTGTCAGGTGGCCGCCGAGCTGGCGGTCGAGCACCGCTTCGGCGCTGACCACGGTGTCGCCCTGGTAGTGGCCGACCAGCACCGGATGGCGGGCGTAGGTCAGGTTGCCGTGGCGGATGCTGACTTCGACGGGCGGCGACTGCTTTTCGTTTTCGGCCATCTCCGGCAACTGACCGGAGAAGCCGAGGCCGGCGATGTCCTCGGGGGTCGGCATGCCGTCGGTCGGCGGCGCCGGCGGCAGCACGAAGCGCTCCTCGCCAGCGGCAGCGCGGCTGCGGGCGGGCGGCGAGGCGGGCAGCAGGCTGGTCTGGCCATTGACCAGGATGTCGAGATAGCCGGGAAAGGCCTTGGGCTGGGCGCAGAGCATGTCGTGTGCGGTATCGGCGACATACCACATCGGGACGCCGGCCAGCCGTCCGGAATCCCAGGCCACCGTGCCGTC
>CAIXSK010000010.1 GCA_903922075.1 uncultured beta proteobacterium
GTTAAGGCCGGCTTAATGTTTGTCGACTAAATTGGTCGGAAAATTTGCCATGCTCAAGGAGTCACGATGTTGAACAAATTCCCGTCTTTGCTGCTCGCGCTGACCATGGCGCTGTCGGCAAATATCCATGCTGCCGACGCCCATCATGGCCATGAGCACGGCAGCGCCGCCCCCGCTCTCCGGCTCAACGCCGGCCAGCCGTGGGCGACCGACGCGCCTTTGCGGCAGGCCATGGGCGAGATCAATCAGGCGATGGCCAAGGCCTTGCCGGCGATACACCGGCAAGGCTTCGGGGACGGCGAATACCAGGCGCTGGCCGCGACGGTGCGCGAACGGGTGGCCTACATGGTCGACCACTGCAAGCTGGACGCGCAGGCCGATGCCATGCTTCACCTGGTCATTGCGGAATTGCTCGCCGGCGCCGAGATCATGGACGGCAAGACGGCCAGCCCGCGTCACGACGGCGCCGTTCGGGTGCGCGCTGCCTTGAAGTCGTATGGAAAGTATTTCCGGCATCCGGGCTGGGTGACAGCCAAGGGCTGAAACGCAGCCTGAATGCCGGCCGTGGCGGGGGCTTCCCGTCAACCGCCGGGCTGGCCCGGGTCGTCGGATTCGATTTTTGGATTTTGGCCGTTTTTTGCCGCCGACCGTAGCATTCCGCTGCAGCCCGGCGGTGCGCCGTTAAAATGGCGCCTTTTCCTCATTCCGCTCCGCCATGACGACTGCCGCTCCGATTCCCGCCGATCAACTCGCCTCCCTGGCCAACGCCGATACCCAGCGCCTGGCCGCCCGGATGGCGCAGGACGTTTTTGCCGGCGTCTTTCGCCAGGCGGCGACGCCCGATGCGGCGCCGGATGTCGGCGTGCTCGGCGAGGTCGCGGCGCATTGCGCCAACTGGTGCCGGGCCGGCGGCAGCGACGAGGCGCGCGCCCTGCGCCTGGCGCTGTTGATCAGCGGCCTCGACCAGTGGGGGCTGGCTTACACGCAGGCTTTCAAGCTGGAGGCGATCCACCCGCTGACGGCGCTGATCGGTGGCTTGCGCACCCGGCTGGATGCGCGTGAGGACACGCTGTTCCAGAAATATTTCGAGCAGATCGCCACGGTCGAGGCCGATGCCATCGACTTCAAGGTCGAATTGCGCCGCGCCATCCATCTGGCGCTATGGCACGCCATGGCCGCTTGCGAAACGGCCGAGCAGGTCGAAGGCATCGTGCAGCCGCTGGGTAGCCTGATGGTGGCGCTCGACCAGCAGATGCCGCAACTCGGCTGGCGCCTGCTGGCCGATGCGCTGGCCAATATCCAGATTGCCCTGCTCTCCGGCACGGCACCGGCCTCGGCGCTGGCCGAGGAGGGGACGCAGCAGTTGTTCGCCTCGCTGCGCCATGCACTGCCGGCGGAACGCTATCAGGCCATTCTGGCCTATTCCGGTCAGGCGGTGGTCGGCTGGCAGCAGGCCCGGCAGGCTACCGCCCACTGAGTCGTCGGAGGTTTCCCGGTCTGACCGGGAAAGCCGGCGGCGTGGCTCGGTTGCCTGGCCGCCCGTGGCTGCTTAGTGGTCGCGGCCGCGGCCGTGCCCGCGGTCGTCGTCGTGCCGGTCATATCTGTCGTCACGCCGCTCTTCGCGACGGTCGTGACGTCGATCATGGCGGTCGTCGCGGCGGTCTTCACGCCAGTCTTCGCGGCGCTCGTGGCGAATCTCGTGACGACGCTCGTTGTGGAAATCGCGGCGGTCGTAGTGGCGATGGCCATAGTGGCGCTCCCGGTAGGCCGGCGCGTATTCACGCTGATACCATTCGTCGCGGACGAAATAGACGCGCTCGCCGCAGGCGTGATAGCGATGGCAGTACTTGTGCCAGTGCTTGGCGTGGCCGGGTGGGACGCGCAGATAGAGCGGCGGGCGGCCGTAGGGAACGGCCTGGATCATGACCGGCTCGGGGTAGAGCAGGACCGGGGCCGGGAAGCCGCCGATGTCGAGGCGGCCGTAGAAACCGGGTTGGCCGATGCTGACCGAGACGCCGACGTCGGCGGCCTGGGCGGCGGGGCTGAGGATGGCAGCGGCCATGGCGACCGCGGTGAGAAAGCGTTTCATGAGGAGTGTCCTTTTTGGGTTCGTGGCCATGTAACGGCCACGATCGCCTGGCGGCTGACGTCCGAATGTAACAGCAGGTTAATGGTGTGACCAAATTGGACCCGACGGGTTCGATGGCGGACCGGCGAGCAGGGTAAAATCGCCGGATGAAC
>CAIXSK010000011.1 GCA_903922075.1 uncultured beta proteobacterium
CAGGGTATCGCGCAGGTTAAAGCTGCCGAGATCGCTTTCGCCGCCCTGCCCTCCATTGTTGGAAGAAGTACGGCCAGACTGCTGGGAGTGGGGATTCGGGGTCGAGATGGACATTATTTTTTCCTCCTGATCTTGTGGCTCCATTCTGCGCCCCATGACGGACAAATTCCGTGATCGAATTCACACCAAATCAGATTCCGCTGATACGCCAATTGGGATTGTCGCAAAGCCGACACGGCAACCAAGAAACAAGCCACTGAATTCATTGGATTAATACCTGGCACTCCCCTTGCAATGGAATTCCCATCAACCAGGAGAGCTCCATGCCAAAACCCAAGAAACACGTTCTCGTCTGCGTCCAGGGACGCCCCAACGGCCACCCGCGCGGCTCCTGCCAGGAAAAAGCCTGCGGCCAGACCTGGCAAGCCTTTTCGGACGAATTCACCACCCGCAACCTGTGGGCCTCCGGTTTCCAGCTGACCAACACCGGCTGCCTCGGCCCCTGCCACCTCGGCCCGAGCGTGCTGGTCTACCCGGAAGGCATCATGTACACCGGCGTCAAGCCGGAGGATGTCGGGGCGATCATCGACGAGCACCTGATGTTCGACCAACCCGTCGAGCGCCTGCTGGCGCCGGCCGACATCTGGGGCTGAGATCATGGACAAGGTCCAGTACGAAGTCGGCGACATGGTGTTCGCCGCCGAAGACATCCTCAACGATGGCGGCATGCCTGGGATCGCCGAGGAAGAAGGCCTGATCGCCCCGGCCGGCATGCGCGGCGTGATCGTCCATTACGGCGTCGCCGAGATGGACGAAAGCAAGGAGATCTATCTGGTCCAGTTCGAGAACGGCACGGATGGCCAGCTCGGCCACCCGGTCGGCTGCCTGCCGGACGAATTGACGCAGAACATGCAGCCATGACAGCGACGGCAAATCCTACGGTGAGCAGCAAAAAATGGCAAAAATCGGAATTTTCTTCGGCACCGACACCGGGCGCACCCGGCTGATCGCCAAGCAGATCGCCAAGAAGCTGGGCGATCTGGCCGACGCGCCGGTCAATATCGGCCGCACGACGCTGGCCGACTTTCTCGCCTACGAGGCGCTGATCGTCGGCAGCCCGACGCTAGGCGACGGCGAACTGCCCGGCCAGTCGGTCGGCCTCAGCCAGCCGAGCTGGGAGGAATTCCTGCCGCAACTGGCCGAGGCCGACCTGAACGGCAAGACGGTCGCCATCTTCGGTCTCGGCGACCAGAAGAAGTACCCGAACGAATTCGTCGACGCCATCGGCCATATCCACGACGCTTTTGTCGCCCGCGGCGCCCGTGTCGTCGGCCGCTGGCCGACCGCCGGCTACGAGTTTGCCGCCTCGCAGGCGGTCGACGGCGACGAATTCCTCGGCCTCGCCCTCGACCAGCACCACCAGCCGGTGCTGACTGAACAACGCATCGATACCTGGCTCGCCCAGATCAAACCGGAGCTGCTGAGATGAACGCCAATCCCTGGTCCGTGCCCAAAGACCGCGCCCTGCGCCGCCTGCTCGTCTCGCTCGACGAGCGCGTCGGCGAAGCCTGCGACATCGCCCCCGACAGTGGCAGCGATCCGTGCATCGTCACGCTGCGCCACGCCGAGCTGGACAGCCTGCGCGCCCACGTCTACCTGCACGGCCAGCGCCCCGGCACCTATGGCTTGTTTTTCGAATACCCGCACCCGGTGCCGGGCATCCTCGAAACCGAGGAAAACCTGCCGCTGCCTGCCGCGCTGGCCAGCCTGGCTATGCACTTCGCGGCCTGAGTGGTATACCTGAACCTCATGCGAAACCCCCTCCTCTCCTGCCTCCTCCTGCTTCTTGCCGGCACCGTCCACGCCGATGAAGTGCAGGTCGCCGTCGCGGCAAACTTCACGGCGCCGATGCAGAAAATCGCCGCCGAATTTTTGCGCGACACCGGCCACAAGGCACAACTGGCCTTTGGCGCGACCGGGAAGTTTTATGCCCAGATCACCAACGGAGCCCCGTTCGAAGTCTTTCTGTCGGCCGACGACGAAACGCCGGCCCGTCTTGAAAAGGAAGGCCACGCCATCGCCGGCAGCCGCTACACCTACGCCGTTGGCCGCCTGGTGCTGTGGTCGGCGCAGGAAGGCAAGGTCGATGCGCAAAGCGAGATTCTGAAACGCGGAGCAATCCGCCGCCTGGCGCTGGCCAACCCGAAAACCGCTCCCTACGGTGCCGCAGCGGTCGAAACCATGCAAAAACTGGATGTTCTGGCGCAGCTTCAACCCGCCTTCGTCCAGGCCGAAAACATCGCCCAGGCCTACCAGTTTGTCGGCACCGGCAATGCTGAGCTCGGCTTCGTCGCGCTCTCGCAGGTCTGGCAGGACGGCAAACTGAGCGGCGGCTCGGGCTGGATCGTGCCCGCCAGCCTGCACCAGCCGATTCGCCAGGATGCGGTCCTGCTCGGGCGCGGCAGCGGCAAGCCGGCGGCTGCCGCCCTGCTCGACTACCTGCGCGGCGACAAGGCCCGACGCATCATCAAAGCCTACGGGTACGACCTGTGAAAATCGCCATCGCCACCAAGGAATTCACCGAAGTCAGCGGCCATGCCGGGCAAACCCGACAATGGCTGGTGTACGACCTGTCGCAACACCGTTCCAGCCAGCTGCTGCCCGCCCCGCACCGGGTCGATCTGGACAAGGACCAGGTGCTGCATGTATTCGAGGATGACGCGCCGCATCCGCTCGACGGCGTCGATCTCGTCGTCTGCGCCAGCGCCGGCGACGGCTTCGTCCGCCACATGAAAAAGCGCGGCGCCGAGGTGCTGACCACTGGCGAAGCCGACCCGGCCGTCGCCATCACCCGCATCCTGGCCGGCGAGGCACTGGCCGATCCGCGCTTCGACATCACGACCAGCCTGTGTAAACTGCGCGATCTGTTCTCAAGGCACTAACAACCCGCTCCGCATGGAAAGCACCGCGTATTACGCCGATTTGGCCGCCGTCTGGCTGACCCTGAAGCTGGCGACGGTCGTCACCCTGTTGCTGCTCGTCATCGGCACGCCCATCGCCTGGTGGCTGGCCCGGACGCGCTCGGCCTTCAAGGGCGTGGTCGGCGCCGTCGTCGCGCTGCCGCTGGTCCTGCCGCCGACCGTGATCGGCTTCTACCTGCTCGTCGTCATGGGGCCGAACGGGCCGCTTGGCCAGCTCACCCAATCGCTTGGCCTCGGCCTGTTGCCCTTCACCTTCCCCGGCCTGGTCATCGCCTCGGTGTTTTATTCGCTGCACCTGGCACCCCGGTCAACTACCCAAATGGACAACCTAAGTGGCTGTTTTAATGGAGTGGCAAAAAATTGACCTGTCCATCAACTTTTCCAAGAAATGGACCCATCGATAGCCTGATTGTCCATTTTTTCTAGCCATTATTCTCACGACACATGGATGCAAACGACCTAGGTGCCATCTGGCTTACGCTGAAACTGGCGAGCGTGACCACAATACTACTACTGTTAATCGGTACCCCTATCGCATGGTGGCTTGCCAGAACACGCTCTAAGCTGAAGGGAGTCTTGGGAGCCATCGTCGCCCTACCACTCATATTGCCCCCGACCGTCTTGGGCTTCTATCTGCTCCTAGTGATGGGCCCCAACGGCCCAGTCGGCCAGTTCACCGCATGGCTGGGCCTCGGCGTGCTGCCCTTCACGTTTCCCGGTCTCGTCATCGCATCAGTTTTTTACTCGCTTCCATTCATGGTCCAACCATTACAAAATGCTTTCGAGGCTATCGGCGACAGACCGCTGGAGGTAGCGGCAACACTTCGTGCCAGCCCATGGGATACCTTTTTCTCCGTCGTCATACCTCTCGCCAAGCCCGGCTTCTTGTCTGGTGCCATCCTGGCCTTCGCTCATACTGTGGGTGAGTTCGGCGTGGTACTGATGATTGGCGGCAACATCCCCGACAAGACTCGCGTGGTCTCGGTCCAAATTTATGACCATGTGGAAGCACTGGAGTACGCCCAAGCTCATTGGTTGGCCGGGTGCATGCTGGTATTTAGTTTCCTCGTCCTGTTGACGCTCTACACCCTGAACACCAACACGGTGAAAGGGCGTAAAGCATGAGCCAGATTCGAGCAACCTTCGGCATCGACCGAGGCGACTTCCTGCTCGATGTGGACCTCACGTTACCCGGACAGGGCATCACAGCACTGTTCGGCCACTCAGGGTCAGGGAAGACCACCGTTCTTCGGGCCATTGCTGGTCTGGAGCATGCCCCTGGTGGCTATTTCGCCCTTGGGGATGCAGTGTGGCAAGACGATGCCAAAGGAATTTTCATTCCGACCCACCAACGCGCTCTGGGCTATGTCTTCCAAGAAGCCAGCCTGTTCGAGCACCTGACGGTGGAAGGCAACCTGGCATTCGGGCGCAAACGAATCCCAGAGTCTGAGCGTCAATTTCATCTGTCTGATGTCACCGAGTTGCTTGGCATAAGTGGGCTACTGAACCGGCGACCGGCCAGCCTGTCGGGCGGCGAACGCCAGCGTGTTGCCATCGCACGCGCTCTGCTGACGGCCCCGCAACTTTTACTCATGGACGAACCGCTGGCAGCCCTAGACTTGAAGCGCAAACAGGAAATTCTCCCCTATCTTGAGCGACTGCATGATGAACTGTCGATTCCTATCATCTATGTCAGCCACTCACCAGACGAGGTAGCTCGTCTCGCCGACCATTTGGTGCTTCTTGACGCCGGAAAGGTTATCGGCAGCGGGCCGCTGACCGAAACCTTGGCTCGCGCCGACATACCGCAAGTCTTTGCCGACGACGCTGGAGTTGTCATCGAGGCGGTGATTGCCGCACACGAAGCGGATGACCTGACACGACTCGATTTTGCGGGTGGAAGCATTTACGTTAGTAGCCGACCAGAAGCCGTTGGCCATCGCTTGCGTTGTCGAATTCATGCCCGCGATGTCAGCTTGGCGCTGGAAAAACCACTAACCAGCAGCATCCTGAACGTCTTCCAAGGGAACGTGACTGCTATTGCCCCAACCGACACACCGGGCCATCTACTGGTTCAGCTCAGCCTCGGTACTACACTACTTCTTGCCCGCATCACAGCACGGTCCAAGAAGGCACTCAACCTCCAGGTGGGTCAAGCAGTCTGGGCACAGGTCAAGGCAGTTGCCTTATTGAGTTAAGCGGTGTCCGCTCGGAGGCTTATCCGAATATGCTGCCTTTGGCCATGAACGAAGGGGGTCCGGTTTTTGCCCATTCTGGACATCTGGACCGTAAGACCCGAATGAGAACAAGCGACCCTAAACAGCCTCTTGAGACCTTTGTTTCGAGCGACAGCAATCTGACTATCAACTGACCTCCAGTCGCCCCTGGCGTCATTTGTAGCTCGAACTTACCAGGGTCCCGTGGCTAGCATATCCACAATCAGCATTGGCTTCGTCGATTGCGCTGTACCGAATCGTTGATTATCTATCAAGCCACTTTAGTAACGTGCTGTAGAGCCTGTCAGGGTCAACAGGCTTCGATACAAAGTCATTCATGCCAGCCGCAATACAGCGTTCCTCATCTTCGTTGAAGGCGTTAGCGGTCATTGCCACAATGGGAATGTCCTTACCTGTCTCCAATTGTCGAATGAGCTTGGTTGCCGTCAAGCCGTCCATTTTCGGCATCTGCATATCCATGAAGATTAAGGCATGTGTTCCCGGTTGAGCCGTGCGAATCATTAATACGGCCTCTTCTCCATCATTGGCTAAATCGCAAACAAGGCCGACATCCTCGAGAATTTCCTGGGCGACTATCTGGTTAATCTCGTTGTCTTCAACCACCAGTATTCGCGTGCCGACGTATTTCGCCTTCAACTGCGCGACGACGTCACTGCCCGAGCTAAGCGCAGTATCGATGCTGACTCCATCTATCTTCTTCAAACGCACTGTTATCCAAAAGGTGCTCCCTTCACCTAGAACACTTTCGACACCAGCATCTCCACCCATGAGTTGAGCCAGTCGGCGGGTAATCGCCAAGCCGAGCCCCGTGCCGCCAAAGCTGCGAACAGTTGAGGCATCGGCCTGTTCGAAAGGATTAAACAGGCGGTTAATCGCGTCCAAGGAAATACCGATGCCAGTATCGATAACCTCGAAACGAATCGAGACTGAATCGGCATCTTCTCCCACTTTGTTGGCTCGTACAGTCACCGAACCCGTTTGGGTAAATTTGACTGCATTGCTGACGAGGTTGAGTAACGCTTGCGTGAGACGCGTCCTATCTCCCAACAAGTGGGGTGGCAGGAAATCAACTTCGGTCTTGAGCTGAATCCCCTTGGAATTGGCCGACTCGGCCACCATGGAACATACATTTACCGGCAGCACGCGAATATCGACCTTGTCTTCCGACAACTGAAGCTTCCCTGCCTCGATTTTTGAGAAGTCGAGGATGTCGTTGATGATGCCCAAGAGATGTTTGCCGGCAGTGCGAATTTTTCCGAGTTTGTCCGCAGTATCTGGCTCTTGGTGCTTTCTGAGCAACAGTTCAGACAGTCCAAGAACGGCGTTCAGGGGGGTCCGGATTTCATGGCTCATGTTGGCTAAGAAACTTCCCTTGGCCACATTGGCAGCTTCAGCAGCCTGCTTTGCGTCCATCAAGGCGGTGGTTCGTTCATCGACCATCACCTCCAAATGATTTCGATGACGCTGCAGTTCGGCTTCAGCCTCCTTGAGTTTCGTAATGTCTACTGCGACTCCAGCCCAGACTGGCTCACCATTGGGCCCCTGCATCGGGGCTGAGCGCACATGCAACCAAACTTTCTTGCCGCTGACCGAGTTGAATTGCAACACCCCTGAATACTGGCTCTGCTCTCGAAAACATTGTTCCTCATCCCGAATATATTCTGCATATGACTCGGGTGCCATCAGGGCAAATAATGGCTGTGCATCGGTCATCAGGTCCGTTGCCTTCAGCCCCAGCATCTTCTCGACCCCTGCACTGATATAGCTAAAGCCGCGCTTGTTCTCACCCAATTCAAACTGATACACGAAGCCATCGGGCAGGTTGTCTCCCATGGCACGTAACTGCCCTTCGCGCTCCCTAAGGTGGGATTCACTGACCCGGTATTCGTATTCGATACGTTGCGAGTTCATGCTGATGAGCGTCAATGTCATTAACTGCACCGTTAGTATCTGGGCTAAGGCATAATAGCTGCCAAAGCCGCTTAATGCCTCGAACGCCGTAATGACATTTGGGTCACTGAGCTCATGTGCGATGCGAAAGAAATTGAGCGCCCCATATATCAGCAACCACAACGCCAGCATGACGTCGTTCGAGCCAAAATACGGTGCTCGGTTACGTAACGTGATAACGGCGGTCGTAATACTGAGGATGCCGGCAAGTGCGCAGTAGATGACGATGCGTGTACTCAGCTGGGTGGGGTCCAAGCTGTAGTAGCCAAATACGAGAAAGAAAGTGATTGCAAACAGCGCATCCCAGCGGTAGCTGACACGCAACCCGCGGAAAACCAACACTCCGCGCAGCAGGAGCAAGAGACCGCCGAGCAGAAAGCCATTACGTAATAGCGCCACAAACCATATTTTTGGAAGTGCCCCAGGGACGAGCATCGCAGCTCCCAAAGCAAGGAAAGCGATACTTACTGTCCAAAAACCAAATCCCGGGTAGGTCTTGCGTGTGCGCAGGACCACCAACATGACTAGTGCTGCTGCTGAAGAGAGCAGTGCGTTGGTGCTTAGCAGGGTGGTTGTATCCATGTCATGCACCTCTTTTTCAAGTTGTGACCCGGCAGGTCTATCTTAATCCTAAAGCCATTTCGGCTGATGCCCGACTCCCGCTGTGGAACATGTTCATTCGTTGTTTAGCATGCTAATTTCAAGTAGTCTGGGCACGTCACAATTAGCCTGCTCGTCAGAAGCAGGGGGAAATCGTCGTGGAGAGACAAACCAACTTTTTATCTGGTGACCGCTGGAGGAAGAAATTCCTAGGGGGCTTTGCACTTTGTGCAGTGCTAACCGGATTAGCTTGGGTTGCAAGTTCGACTTACACAGAAAAGATGTTGCACTCTGCTTACGAGCAGCAACTCAAGCAGGGTAAGGAGCAACTTGAAAGTCTTAGCGAGAGTATCGAAGATGCCTTAACCGCTGTTTCCGGCATACCTGTAGTTCTGGCTAATGATGAAATGGTCCGGCGTGAACTGGCAGCGTTTAGTTTTGCTCAGCGAGCCCCTTCTTCTTCGCGAGAACAAAATAAAGAGCGCTGGGAAAGCACCCCCTCTCTCAAGCAATTGAGCCAGCGCTTTCATATCGTTGCAAAAAACCTTAGGGCGGATGTCGTATGGATGCTGAATTCGGCGGGTGAATGTGTTGCTGCCAGTAATCTTGGAACGCCCCTGAGTTTTATTGGTGGCAACTATTCCGACCGTCAGTATTTTCGAGACACGATAGAAGGGGGAGCGGGGCGCCAGTATGTCGTTGGTCGGCTAAGTCGGGTTCCCGGCTTGTACTTTGCGTCGCCGGTCATGCTCGAGGGGAAATTTGCCGGCTCCGTCATCGTAAAACGAGACCTAACCCATTTTGAACGCTGGACCAGGCAAATTGATGCCTTTATTACGGACGAACAAGGCGTCATCGTTCTGGCTCGGGAAAAAGGTCTTGAGTTTCGAACACTCCCCTCGGCAAATCTGAATCACATTCCAAAAGACGTTTTGGAGAAAACCTATCTCCGTTCGGAATTCAAGCCTTTGAACATTGAGAAGCGGCCGGAGGAGGCGTTGGCCAATCTTGTTTATTTGGATGGCAACCGGAAGATGCCGTACCTGTTCATCAGTGCGAAAGCATCGGAACATAGATTTGCAGTTCACCTGCTCCAGCCCGTTCCAGAAATTGCACGCCTTGAGGAGCAGAAGCTACCCTTCTTCGCTTTGCTGGCCATATCGAGCAGCCTGCTGGTGCTGGCCATTATTGCCTTGAAGCTGCACAACGCGTCGCTGAAATGGGCTCAGCAAGAGGCTCAGCGAGTCAATCGCGAGCTTGAGGCTTTGGTAGAGCAGAGAACCAAGGACCTGGTATTAGCCAAAGAGCAGGCTGAATCCGCCAATCAATCCAAGAGCTCTTTCCTGGCCAATATGAGCCACGAAATCCGGACCCCGATGAACGCCATCATCGGCTTGTCGAACATCCTGCGCCGCAAGGAACAGGCTCCAGATACCGCTGACAAGCTGACCAAAATCGAAGCCGCTGGAAGACATCTTCTTGCCATCATCAACGATATTCTCGACCTTTCTAAAATCGAGGCCGGCAAATTGGAATTGGCCGATGAAGCTATCCATATTCCAGCCCTTGTAGCCAATGTTTGCTCGATGCTGGGGGAGCCCGCCAATGCCAAAGGTATTCAGCTCAGACGCGAAATCGACCCCCTTCCACCGTTAAGAGGTGATTTGACCCGGCTGACTCAGTCACTGCTCAATTTGGCAAGCAATGCAGTCAAGTTCACAAAAGTTGGTTCTATAACGGTCAAAGCGTATCGTGTCACCGAAGATGATGACTCTGTCTTGGTTCGATTTGAGGTGGTGGATACTGGCATTGGCGTCGCCCCTGATGTGCTGAACAAGCTCTTTTCACCCTTCCAGCAGGCAGATGCTTCGACTTCCCGTCAGTTTGGTGGAACAGGTTTGGGCCTGGTTATAACGAAACGCCTCGCGGAGTTGATGGATGGTGAAGCGGGTGTCGACAGTGTTCTGGGGCAAGGCAGTACCTTCTGGTTTTCGGCATGTCTGAAAAAGGCATCAAGTGACGAGGCTGCCCAGAATCAAGTCAATGAAGGGGAAGCCGCCAAGGCACTCAAGGAGCAGTTTTCCGGAACTCGTGTGTTGCTTGTTGAGGACGAACCGATTAACCAGCTTGTCGCTCAAGAAAACCTGGACGATGTTGGGTTGCAGGTTGATGTAGCTTCAAATGGTCTTGAGGCTGTCGAGCACATCCGGAAAGCCCAACCAGGTACATATGCTGCCGTATTGATGGACATGCAAATGCCCAAGATGGATGGCCTGGATGCCACGAGAGCCATACGCCAACTGCCTGTCTCACAGAATTTACCCATTATCGCGATGACGGCAAATGCGTTTGACGAAGACCGTGAGCGTTGCCTGGCTGTGGGTATGAATGATTTTGTGGCCAAGCCGGTAGAGCCAGATAAGCTGTACGCAACTTTGCTGAAGTGGCTCAGGTAACTGCGCTCATTTCAGAGCGTCAACAGCGCCGAATTAAGCAGTTGGCCTATTCTGCAATTGCCCAACGGTTTGTGATGACTGGATTGGGCTTCAAAGCGGTCCTCGCCAAATGGAACATTAAACGGCAACTTCTGGCCGATTGTTGCCGATGACAAAAAAGAACGCGATGTCTGGTACTGGGGCCGAAAGCGGAAATCTCGACGCCATGACCATAGGGTATTCGACACAGCTAACCATCAAATTCCGGTGCGCTGACAGGCTTTGAGTCGCCCCTGATTGGAAGTATCTTTGAGCCGGTGAGCTGGGCTAGTTTCTTCTTTACCTCTGCCAACTCTCGCAGCAGGCATAGTTCCCTAGCCAGAGCAGCCTCCCACTTTAAGCGGTAGTCTTCAGCGAGAGCCTTGGCTTTGACCAATCGTTCCTGGTTATCTCTCACAGGAGAGGCTTGTGTCTTTGCGGCTTCGTCGATAGCTGCTATTAAGTCAGCAAATACTGGGCGAGATTTCTTGATGCTCCCCTTGCCGCGGCCAGCCTCTAGGGCAACCGCGTCATTGGTTATCTTAGTGCCCTTGGAAACAATTATTGACGTCCCCTTTTTCAGCCTCTCCAGCGCGGCAAAGTAATCATCCAATGGTTGCCCTGACATTATTCGCCCTCCTCACCTTTTTGCAGCACTCGTGCTCTCGTTTCAAGCAATACATCGAGGTCCGCTTTTTCAATTCTCCACTCGATAGAGTCCGGCTTCAGTCGATTAAGCAAAGTTGTTTGCCCGCTAATGGTTTGTTCAAGCTTTGAAAGCCTGCCCACAAGGTTTGGGCAGCCGCCCAAACAGTCCACATCGAGAAAACGGATGGCGACTTCATCACACGGTCCCACTTTGGTGCAGCCACCAATAGGGGTTTCCTTGTAGGCTATTTCGCCATTCTTAAAGCGGCGCATCGTAGCGTCACGGTCCAAGAGAATCGCTCCTTCAGAACTGCCCACCCTATGTGAAATCCACTTAGCGTAGCCACCGAATATTGGCTCATCGGCAAAGAGAACATCCCGGATAAATGCTAACCCAGAAGAAACGGGAACAGCCTTCTGCCACTCCCAACCGAAATGTTCCTTATCTTCACCGATGAAATTTTTGGCGAACACAGAACCTCGAGCATAGTAACGAGACATTTCTTCTGTGATGTGCTGAAGTTGCCGACGTAAGGATGGCAGAGATACAAGCCCAGAGCGTTGCGCGTACAGGGCAAGAGAGCGTCTAAGTTGATGCTCAGTTAATCGCCATGGCACTCCCAACTGGAATTCATCTTCGGTGCGCCAGGCGCGGTGCGGGTCAATGTGCTCCAGTTCTTTTAGGTCTCCTTCTTCAATTAGCGGCTGAATACGTGTCCTAAGTCTGTCGAATTTTTCGCTATGGAAGCCATCTGACATTACTTTCCACAAGCCATTAGCAGTCTTTTGGCCTTGGAGTGTGAATCCAAGGTAGGTGAGCGATACAAAAAGAGGATAACGATTGTCGGACATGCCTCCTTTTGTTGGCCGGTCACCAAGATGCGTGTACACGACATCAGCGATTCGCTGCACTACTCGAACCGCGCAATGCCCCTCGACAGAGGTTACCCAACGTGTACGCCGGACTTGAAGCTTCGTCGTATCTCCCACAATCAATCTATGGATTACCCCGCCGGATGACTTTTCCTCTTCAAGACAGTTATAGGGCAAATGACGAGCCTCGGCATTTCTCATGCCGCTAAATAAAACTATTTGAAGCTTGGCCGCGTACATAACAGCTGACAACCCGTGGACTAATCCATGTACGCTCGGTGAGAGTTCATTGCGCTCAAAATATGAAACGAGGTCATACTTAACGAGTAGAGCCGCAAAGTTATCTCTGTAATCACCCGGAACTCGTCGTATTCGACGCTTGGTTCCAATGGTTACTTGCTGGCTTTTGCTTTTTCCTAGCAGAACGTCATTAAGGCACTCTTCGAGCAAGGCTAAATACCGGGCCTCGACGGCTTCCCAGGCTACAATCTCAGCGGAAAGACTAGCAATAAGATAAGAATAGATGCGAGTCGGAATGGGCGGGTATTGCTTGAGTGCAGAAAAATATTTATAAATAAGGGGGTTTAGTATTTTTCTGTAGACCTTGCCGAGCACCGGAAATCCAACTTGCTCTGGACCAAGCTTACACAGCAATGCCAATAGCGCAGATATAACTTTCAGGCTATTTCCTGTGATGGCAGTATGTGCAAACTCCGCAAGCAGCTTTTGGCTATTTAAGATGTCTTTAATGGCGCAGCCTTTTCCGAAGGCGAAGCATCCCAATTGCCGAAACGCTATAGCATAGTTATTTAGGCTTGAAATACTGAGCGGACTACCTGGCCTTTTCCAAATCAAAATAAATGCGAGGTAGCGCATTTCTCCGAGCAATAACTCACCTCCGGGTGGAGTGCTGCCATCCTCGAATAGATAAAAATAGAGTTGCTGCCTTTGCCCTCTAGGGTGGTACGGAGACAGGTCCCATGAATTATCACTGTATTTGGCAAGCACCGCGCCATCACGGCTCCTGCTCACAACAAAATCATCTGGGGGGATGAGTCCTTGGGCAGAGTCCCAAGCATCGGGAGGCAAGCTGTCCGCATCGACGTTGACCTTGGGGTAATAAACGATTTTATTGTTCACGGTGAAATAAGGTCCAAGGTCATCAGTAATTCGAGTTTTGCCGCCCAATAACCGTCAAGTTCGCCAAACTCTTCAACAGACTCGATAATTCGATTTGGCATATCCGGGTCTTTTGCCCTTTGGCCAATCTCAACAAGCAGCGAGTCGATACGGGTGAGAACGAGGCCAAACACCTCATTGAAGTGCTCGACACTAGAAGCCAGGGGTGCCGTTTTTTGAATACAGTAACGACAACTGACAAGCTTTCTAGTGTCATGCTCATCGGCATGAACTTTATAGTTATCGCAAAATAAGCACCCCTCAGGGTTACGGCAATCTGGTGTTTTTGGAACGCCTCCGGGCGCGCTTGGCCTACCATAACCAGTGCAAATACCCACAGGCCCCTCCTGGCTGCCTTCAATTTCTTGAGCCTCTTGCAACACCACAGACGAAACTTTTTCAAAAAAAGCCGTCATTTCGTCTTTCTGGACCTCAGGAGAACCTGCGGCATACGCAGCCTTTAATGTTTCTTCCGTGTTCTGAACCACATCAGAAGCAATCGCAATAGGGACTTCCTTTCGCAGCATCCAGTCCACATCGGCTACTCGCCATTGCCGAGGAGTAATATTCGGTAGCGTGGGGTCGATACGACGTAATCGCTGATACATCTGCCTGGGCGAGTAGTAACGTAGCTGCTGCGGGAGTGCGTTATGGCCAACACCAAGGGAAAAGAAAAGCCAGCGACACGGGCGACCATTAAGGATGAATTCCCGAAGCGCAAGAAATCTCTTGAAATCTGGGAAAAATACCGACTGAATCTCAAAAGACTGAATTTTTCCATGAGCGCGCCATTTGATAACTTTGAATTTTTGGCGAATTGTACTCACCTCGTATTCGTCATTCCATTCCAGTTCTAGCAGTTGCGTAAGATTCATCCCTGTGTAGGCCAAGAACAAGATGGAAAAAGCATGGTGAGCCTGCATCGAGGCAGAAATTCTAAATTTATGCCGTGCGTCTTGGTTTGAAATCCTGATATTTGAAGCAGCCAATCTCCTGCAAACAACAGCATGACGTCTTGTTGGGAAGAAGTTAATTATTTCATCAACAAGCGATACCCTTCCTTCCGAAAAGTTATAGCCTAGCGCATGGGGCCGCTTATCCTCGTCACCAGCAATCTCTATAGGGGTTCTAAACCACTCATGCAAAGGGAAGACCCAGATATTGCTCTGCGCCCAGCCCAAATATTTTGGCATTTCAATATTGTGTGGAAATGTCTTGTTATCAATGACCAAGTTCGACAAACCATAAAACAAAGCACTGCATAGACTTATTGCTCTCGCCTGGGTATTTTCAATTGGCGGAAGCGTAGGCTGAGCATCATTGCTTTTCTTTGTTGGAAGATTTAGCCCGCGATGCAAATCATCAACTCCCAGCAGCTCAGAAAGAAAATCGAGCGTGTACTTACACTGGCGTGCGGCGGTACTTGAAGCAATATCTCTAAGGCGATATTTTTCCCAGAGGGAATCAACATAATCTCTGAATGCTGTTCTAGCTGATGGCTCATCGTAAAACGCACGATGATGACCCGCGCCATCAGCCCAATCTAGGAACGTGACAATTCCAAGAGATGTCTCCCCATACACCGTTGTGGGTGAACGGCCAGTCTGTTCGAACCGGTCAGCGATAAATTGGATAAGGAGCCGAACATTCTCTACCCGCTCGGTATCAAGGGATGAGTGGTCTACACGCTTACCTGCGTCACGCCGCCTACGCGGTCCATCGAAGTCGCGCCGTAGGTAGCACAACGCACCTATATCCAAGGTCCCCTTAGGCGGGAAATCGAAGATGACTTGCTCCGGGTTGAGCGCTGTGACCTTCTTAGGTAACGGCAGCACATAAACAACAACCGGCCGAGCTTGGTATTGACTCAAAGCACCCCCTCCATGGCTTGTCTGCACAAGTCCTTGAGGTGTGTTTCCCTTTGCTCAACCACAACTCGCTTGAACTTGAGCTTATGCCGGAAGTTGAGGTAGAGGTCTGTCGTAGCAGCGCTTTCGTGCCCCATCCGGGTCTTCACGTACTCACGCACCTCGGACAATGTGGCCCGTCCGGCTTCAACCTGTTCTAGTAACAGGTCAGTCAAGCTCATCCCAAACGTAGCTCGGGTGTCGTGATAACTAAAGTCAAACTTTTTGCATCCATATTTTTTTTCTATGTATGGCCGAATCACATTTCGGATGAACGTCCCAATAGCACCTCCATCGAAGTCGTAGCGCCGTTTGTTTGTTGGGTCGAAGGTCTGGCGTTCTTGCTTGTCGGCGTAGTACGGAGTCCCATGCTGGGTAAGGAAGAGGTACTGACTGGAATTATCTTTCCCACTTTTCTGCCGCCGGCGACGAGCTCGTTCGCTATGGGCATACGTCTGTAGTGCCAAGTAAAACCAACCGGGTATGTGTAAGACCAACCGCTTGTCACCCTTCGTATCCACCCCGGTTCCCGGCCCAACAGGAAGTTTTACCAATACATTGGGGTCACTTGGCGCCGTCATCTCCGTGTGAAAAACCTTCAAAGTACACACAGTTTGCAGCCGAGCACCTGTTACCAAGGCCATCAGGTGGATTAGCGTCATTTCGGTATTGTCAGCGGCCAGCAATGCCGACAGTAGCCATTCCTGCTCTTCCATTGGCAACGGGCGCAGCTTTCCTCCGTCCTGAATGGATTCATCAAAAGTATCCTGTTGCACAGGAACTGGAACAGCCAAGTCGGTGGACTTCACGGTTTTGGTCCGCTGAAAACCAAAGTTGTCCTTTGACGTTATGTATACATCGCGCTCTTTCCAGGGCGGGTTAGCTGGACTGAGGAATTTCTCGCTAACCAGCCAACGATAAAAGCCCACGACTGACCCCATTCGCCGGTTCAATGTTTTTGCTCCCAGCTCACCTGCGCGCAGAAGATGGTTGAGATGCGCTCTATATCGGTAGGTTGGCTTAAATAGTTTGTTTTTCGGAAACTCGGTCCAATCAATATTTGTTTCCTCTAAAAACCGACGGTAAGCAGCTAAATCGAGTGCTCTCGCGTCATAGGTCCGCATGTCGGGATTCGGAGCGCCCTCAATCCCCGAGATTAAGTAGAGGCATGCCTCAGCCCACGGTTGCCCAGAGCCTTCGAGCACAACTGGGAATAAATTGAAGTTGGCCGGAGCCCAGTTTGGAAGGCCGTCTCGCCGGCAGTCATCCCCTTCGGCCATTACTTGCCGGGCAAAATAAGGCTCCAGGGCATCCTCGATTGCTAAGGCTCCCTCATCACCAGGCTGACATAGTTCGGTGATAAATAGAGTAGGGAGTGTCAGCTTCATCGCACTGCGGCGGAGAGCATCATTCATGGTGCCCCCCTGGAATTGTGCGCGCTGCATCCAGGCAAATCTTGACGGCATGAACAAATCCACAATTTGCTAAATGCCGTACAAAATCAATTGCACCGCCGCCACCACGACCTGAGTGCCCCTCTGGAAGGAGCTCATTTAGCCACTTCTCGCCAGTGAAGATGAAACGAAAATCCTTCCCTTCGTGCGAGACTTGTACCCTGACACCCCCATGAGGGCTGTCCCTTGGGACGTAATCGCGGTCGCGCTTGCAATATGCACCCAAGAAATCTAAGACCGTCAAAAACGGCACGCGCCGCGCGTGGTTGATTTCGTCTGTAGTCCATGGCCCCATAAAAATCACTCCTGAACTGCACTACTGCCTTTACAAGTAAAGGGGAAACAAACCCTAAACCCCGCCGTCGTGTCCATCGTTTCACAACACGGGCGGTCTGTCAATTCGTTTAGTACACGGGAGTACCTTCGTCGTCCAGCCGATCCAGAACGCCTTCGAGGCAATCGGCGAACGGCCGCTGGAGGTCGCCGCGACGCTGCGCGCCAGCCCGTGGGACGCCTTCTGGTCGGTCGCCGTGCCGCTGGCCAAACCCGGTTTCCTGTCCGGCGCCATCCTCGGCTTCGCCCACACCGTCGGCGAATTCGGCATCGTGCTGATGATCGGCGGCAACATCCCGGAGAAAACCCGCGTCGTCTCGGTGCAAATCTACGACCACGTCGAGGCGCTCGAATACACCCAGGCCCACTGGCTGGCCGGCGGCATGGTGCTGTTCAGCTTCGTCGTGCTGCTCGGGCTGTACACCTTCAACCCGACCCGGCGAAAGACGACATGAGCCAGGAGATCCGCGCCAAATTCCGCGTCGACCGCGGCGATTTCAGCCTCGATGTCGATCTGCACCTGCCCGGACGCGGCGTCACGGCCCTGTTCGGCCACTCCGGCTCGGGCAAGACCACCTGTCTGCGCGCCATGGCCGGCCTGGAGCGGGCACCGGGCGGCTATTTCGCCATCGGCGACGAGGTCTGGCAGGACGAAGCGCGCGGCCTGTTCCTGCCGCCACACCAGCGCGCCCTCGGCGTCGTCTTCCAGGAAGCCAGCCTGTTTCCGCACTTGTCGGTGCGAAAAAATATGGAATTTGGCCAAAAAAGGGCGGCGACCGTAGCATTTGCCCTTTCCCTGCCGGAAATCGCCGACCTGCTCGGCATCGGCCACCTGCTCGACCGTTCGCCCGACCAGCTGTCCGGCGGCGAACGCCAGCGCGTCGCAATCGCCCGCGCCCTGCTCGCCGCGCCGAAAATCCTGCTGATGGACGAGCCATTGGCGGCGCTCGATCTCAAGCGCAAGCAGGAAATCCTGCCCTATCTCGAACGCCTGCACCGCGAACTGGCCATCCCCGTCGTCTACGTCAGCCACGCCCCGGATGAAGTTGCCCGCCTGGCCGACCATCTGGTTCTGCTCGACGAAGGCCGGGTCGTCGCCAGCGGGGCGCTCAACGAGGTACTCAGCCGCATCGACCTACCGGCCGCCTTCGCCGACGATGCTGGCGTCGTCATCGAAGCCACCGTCGCCGCCCATGAAGCGGACGGTCTGAGCCGCCTCGAATTCCCCGGCGGCGCCATCTACGTCACCCGCTGCCAGGCCGAAGTCGGCAGTTGGCTGCGCTGCCGCATCCACGCCCGCGACGTCAGCCTGGCCCTCGTTCCGCAGGTCCAGACCAGCATCCTGAACTGCGTCGCCGCCGTCGTCGTCGACCTGGCGCCGACCGACACGCCGGGCCACGTGCTGGTCAGGCTCGATGTCGCCGGCGAACCGCTGCTCGCCCGCATCACCCAGCGCTCGGCCAACAAGCTCGACATCCGCCCCGGCCTCGCCCTGCGCGCCCAGATCAAGGCCGTCGCCCTGCTCGCCTGAGCGGCAACGGTGCCCAGCCGGCTTTCCGCCAATGTGGCCGGGTGATATTCAGATCAGCGCCAAATACTTCACAGGCGTTATATTTATTACATTAGTTATAATTACAACAACATCAATCTATAGCTAATACACGATCCGCCGCGATGCCAGCCATTCGAAAAAAACCGGGGTCGAGTTATCGCCAGGGACCAACCATGAAGCGGGCCAGCCTAACGATCGCCATCCTGGCCGCCTTCAGCGCTGCCAGCCATGCCGCCGGCGACACGCTCGAAGAGATGAGCCTTGAGGATCTCGTCAAGACCGACATCACCTCCGTAGCCCGCAAGAGCCAGAGTCTGGCCGACGTTCCCGCCGCCGCCTTCGTGATCACCGCCGAGGATATCCGCCGCTCCGGCGCCCAGGCCCTGCCCGACGTCTTGCGCATGGCGCCGGGCATCCAGGTCGCCCAGATCGACAACGGCCGCTACGCCGTCTCGGCGCGCAGCTTCAACGGCCGCTTCGCCAACAAGTTGCAGGTGCTGGTCGACGGCCGCAGCCTCTATCACCCGCTGTTTGCCGGCGTGATGTGGGAGCTCGACCCGATCCCTCTCGAAGACATCGAGCGCATCGAGATCATTCGCGGCGCCGGAGCCGTCATGTGGGGCGCCAACGCCGTCAACGGCGTCATCAACATCATCACCCGGCATACCCGCAACCAGGCTGGCGCTGCCGTCTCGGTCACCGCTGGCAGCAAGGGGACGGCCGATATCACCGCCCGCGTCGGCCAGGCCGTCAGCGACAGCACCCACTGGAAACTCTCGGCCCAGGCCCGCCACGTCGAACCCTCCCGGCAATACGTCGGTGGCGGGGACAGCGTGGACCGCCTGAACAATGCGGTCGTCGATTTCCGCCTCGATCACGACCTCGGTGCCGGCCGCGACCTCAGCGTCTGGGCCACGGCCAGCCGGTCGAAAACGACCGAGCAATGGAACACCCAGCCGGATTTTTCCGGCCCTGGCCTGAGCGTCAGCGCGATCACCCCCAACCAGGTGCTGAGCAGCCAAAGCCTGACCGGCCGCTACCGCTGGCTGGGCGACAGCGGCATCGAATCCTCGTTCCAGGCCTCGCTCAACCGCTCCACCATCGACATCGACAATTTCGTCCAGGAATCGCTCACCACCGTCGATCTCGATTACCAGGGGCGCCTTGCCATCGACCGCCACGACATCCTGTGGGGCATGAACCATCGCAGCACCCGCGATGACATGACCACCAACGAGCCCTACATCGCCATCGATGGCCGCCGGCGCAGCCAGCGCGACACCGGCATTTTCGTGCACGACGACTGGACGCTGCTGCCCGAGCGGCTCAAGCTCGGCGCCGGCGTCCGGGTGGCCGGCACCACCGGCAACGGCACCAACGTGTCGACCAACGCCACCCTGCTATGGACACCCTCGCGCAGCGACTCGCTCTGGCTCAAATACGCCCAGGCGCCGCGCACCTCGGCCCGGGCCGAGCGCGACGTCTCCATCCTGGCCGGCGCCTCGGTGCTGCAGACGGCAATTCCCTTCCCGCCCTTCACGGCCAACATCCCGGTCATCAGCTACGTCAACGCCAACGGCAATCTCGCCGCTGAAAAATCGCATGGCGTTGAACTGGGCTACCGCAAGCAGATTTCGACCAACGCCAGCGCCGACATCAACGTTTATCGCTACCGCTACACCGATCTGCGCTCCGGTCGGCAAACCGGCATGTTTGGCTGCCACCCGATGTTTGAACCAGCCATTCCATTCGACGCGACCAAGTGCGCCTATTTCGGACTGACAGGCTTGCCGGTACTCTTCAACGAGATGCAGGCCACCAACGGGCTGGCGGCCTGGAACGACGGGGTGGAAATCTCGGCCGACTGGCTGGTGGTATCCGGCTGGCGCCTGCAATTCTCGTATAGCTGGAGCTACCTGCAGGCTGATCGCAGCAGCAATGCCACCACGGATGCCGACGGCAAAATCATGGAACGCGCCGCCCCGCGCCACCACGTTTCGCTGCGCTCCCAGTGGAACATCACGCCCAGCCAGCAATTCGACCTCTGGCTGCGCGGCACCAGCGGCATGGACCGGCTGAACCTGGTCGACACCGTACCGAGCACGACCGGCGCCCCGACCTTCACCCGCGTCCCGGGTTACCTGACGCTGGACCTGCGCTACGCCTACCGCGTCAACAAGGACCTGGAATTTGCCCTGATCGGGCGCAACCTGATCGCTCGGCACCGACTCGAATATCTCTCCGATTACATCCCGACCGCCGCCACCGAGATTGCTCCGACGTGGCTGATCAGCTCTCACTGGCGCTTCTGATCGAGCATGCCGGCAAAAAGCCTCCGCCACCTCGCCTCAAGGATCACTCTCGCGGCTATCGTCGCGTTGGCGATGCCGTCCAGCTTTGGCGAAGTGACCACCGAGGCCCAGCTCAAGGCGGCCTACCTGGTCAATTTCCTGAAATACGTGGAGTTTCCGGGCACCCGAACGACGGTCAATCTCTGCCTGTTCGGCCGCGACAGCCTCGGCCCGTACCTGGCCGGCTATGAAGGCCGCCAGGTCGGCGGGCGCGAACTGCGCATCCGCCGGGTCAACAGCCCGGAACAGATCGCCGACTGCCAGGAAATTTTTGTTCCGGACACCGAAGAAGCACGCCTGGCCGCCGTATTGCGCTGGGTAGACAAGCAACCCATCCTGACCGTCAGCGATGCCGAAACCTTCACCCGCGAAGGCGGCGGTATCGCCCTGATCCGCGCCGACGGGCGCTTGCAGTTCGAAGTCAATGTCGAAGCACTGAACCGCGCCGGCTTGCGAGCCAGCCCGCAGATGCTGCGCCTGGCCAAACCGATGAGCGGCGCAGCCCGATGAAGCGCCCCGGACACCTGCCCCGCGCCCTGCCGGCGCTGATCGCCGGCACCCTCTGGCTACTGCCTCACCCGGCCGCGGCCATCGACGCCATCGACATGTCGCTCGACGAACTGGTCAAGGTCCAGATCATTTCGACGCCGAAATTTGCCGACAATCCGGACCAGATCCCCTCCGTCGTCTCGGTACTGACCGCCGAGGACATTCGCCTCTACGGCTGGCGCACGCTGGGCGATGCCTTGCGGACCTTGCAGGGCTTCAACATCACCGACGACGCCACCTACGCTTACGCCGGCGTGCGCGGCATCTCGGCGCCCGGCGACTACCGCCCGCGACTGCAGATACTGATCGACGGCCTGACGGTCAACGACAATATCTACGCCAGCAGCCCGGTCGACTCGGCCTTTCCGCTCGATATCGGCTTGATCGAACGCATCGAGGTCATCCGCGGCCCGAGCGCCTCGATCTATGGCGGCGACGCGATGTTCGGCGTGATCAACATCGTGACCCGCAGCGGGCAGGCCATCAACGGCAGCGAAGTCGGCCTGAGCGCCGGCTCCGGCGCCGACCGCCGCTGGCGCGCCACCTGGGGCGGCCAGGTGGGCAGCGCCGACGTGCTGGTTTCGGCTACCGGCTTCGACGTCAACGGCCGCAGCCGGATTCTCGACGACGTGACCGGCGACGGCAGCAGGCAGCGCATCCACGGCCTCGGCGGCGAAGACGGCAAGCAGCTATTCGTCAAGGCGCGCGGCGCCGACTGGAGCGCCTCGTTCATCCACGCCGAACGCGACCGCATGGTTCCCCACGGCAGCTACGGCACCATACCGGACGACAGCGGCCACGTTGAATCCGATCGTTACGACCTGTTCCAGCTGGCCAGGAACTGGCGACTGGATGCCCGCAACACCCTCGAACAGCGCCTCAACATCGGGGCCTACGGCTACGACGGCCGGTTTCCCTACGACTATTCCTCGTCCCTGCCGGCCGACCCGCGCGTCATGAACGTCGACAAGGCCCGCGGCAACTGGTGGGGCATCGAAAACCGCCTGACCAGCACCGCCTGGAGCGGCCAGCGCCTTACGTTCGGCATCGAATACAAGGTCAATTCACGCCAGGACCAGCGCAATCTCGACCAGGGCTACGGTTGCTACGGCTACGGCTCGGCGCCCTGCCTGGACGACCGCCAACAGAGCAAGCAGCTCACGCTGATGGCTCAGGATGAAATCCAGATTGGCGCCAGCAGCCAGCTGACCCTGGGCATCAGCCACAACCGCCACGAAGGCTACCGCCCGTTCTGGAGCCCGCGGATCGGTTTCATCCACGATGCTGGCGCCTGGGGCTTGTTCAAGGCGCTCTACGGGACGGCTTTCCGGATACCGTCGGTCTATGAACGAGCCTATATCGTTCCCAGCGTTGCCTACGGCAACCCGGATTTGCGCCCGGAGGCCATGCGCGCGCTGGAATTATCCTGGGAAAAGCGGCTCACCCGCCAATCGCGGCTGAGCGCCACGATCTATCACTTCCACATCAAACGCATCGTCACGGTGGACAACACCGGCCTATTCATCAACGGCGACCATGCCTGCGGACATGGCGCCGAAATCGAATACGAACACCAATGGGCCAACGGCAGCCGCCTGCGCACCAATTACTCGGTGCAATATGCCAGCAATGAAAACCAGCGCCTGGACAACTCGCCGCGTCACATGGCCAAGCTGAACCTGGCCGTACCGGCCGGTCTTCCCGGCCTGACAGCCGCCATCGAAGGACAATGGATTGCGTCGCGCCTGGGCAATGCCGGCGGCGACAGCCTGCCCTCCTACGCGCTGGCCAATTTCAACCTGCGCTACG
This sequence comes from uncultured beta proteobacterium, assembly GCA_903922075.1. GTDB lineage: Bacteria > Pseudomonadota > Gammaproteobacteria > Burkholderiales > Rhodocyclaceae > Azonexus. Next base: position 22,898 of record CAIXSK010000011.1, read on the forward strand.
CACCGGCCGGTAGCCGCTGGGATATCGCGCTCGGCATCTACAACCTGTTCGACCGGCGCTACAGCGACCCGGTGGCCGTCGACGACCTGCTGCCGACCACCCGCTGGCAGCTGCCGCAGCAGGGGCGCAGCGCCGTACTCCGGACGACGCTGCATTTCTGAGCCGGCGAGCGCAATCAGTCGGCCAGTTCGATCTGCCCGCTGACCGTCGTGGTCACCAAGCTCTCGCCGGCCTCCAATGGCGCCGGCGCCGCCTCGGCCAGCATTGCGGCGCGGGGTGCGCGCAGCATTGGCATCGGCATGCCGCCGCCCTGCTGGACGTTGAGCTGCTTGATCTTCCAGGCCTTGCCCAGTTCGCCGGCGACCACGGCGGCGCGGCCCTGGAAGGCGCGAATCGCCGCCCGCGTCGTTTCCTCTTCCACCTGCCGGCGGGTTTCCGGCGACGGCATCAGGCTGACCTCGCCGACCGCCAGACGCATTTGCTGCAATTTGCCGAGCAGTTCGGAAACGCCGCCCTGATCCTTGGACTCGATGACCAGTTCGCTGCGCATCCGCCAGCCTTCGATTTTCTGCGCCGGCCCGTAGACGGGATAGGTCGACTGGTGACCGCTCTTGACCGAGACGCCGGCCTTGCCGCGGATGACTTTCAGCGCCTCGGCGATATCGGCATTGACGCGTTGGGCCAGCTCTCCCGGATTCTTGCCGTTGGCTTCGCTGAACACGCTGGCTCGGACCATGTCGTTGGCCGCCGGCCGGCTGGCTTCGGCAGCCAGATCGACCAGCGCGCCGGCCTGCGCCGGCAGACTGCCGCAACAGGCTGCGGCGAGCAGCATCGTCGCCAGCCGGCTCATTGCATTTCCTTGTCGCGCAGGCGGCCATAGATGACCAGCAGCACGACGGCGACGACGACCGAAGCGATGAATCCCGGTCCTTCGCCGGCCTGGTACCAGCCCAGTGCCTGGCCAACCTGGCCCGCCAGCACCGAACCGACGATCCCGAGCAGCACGGTGGCGACGAAGCCCATCCCTTCCTTGCCGGGGTGCAACAGTTTGGCGACAACGCCAACGACGAAGCCAACCAGGATAGTCCACACAATGCCCATGCTCTTCCTTTTATGAAAATGTACTAACGTTTCAATATTAACGCTTCGGCGGGGCTGGGGTTGTCATCGATCGATAAAGAATTGCTCCGGGCGATCATCCGGCCACCAGCCTTGCGGCCAGGTAATCCATCAACACCCGGACGCGATGCGGGACATGGCGATTGCTGGGCAGCATGGCGTAAATGCCAAGCTCCGGCATCGAAAAATCGGTCAGGATCGCCTCAACCCGACCGGCCTGCAGAAACGATTCAACGATGAAATCCGGCTGGCAGGTGATGCCCAGACCCTGGGCGGCCGCCTCGGTCAGCACGTCGCCGTTGTTGGCATTCAGCCGGCTATGGATGTGAAAGCTTTCGGACTGCCCGTCGACCATGAACTGCCAGACCTGGCTGCTCCCGGCATAGGTGTAGCCCAGGCAAACGTGATGGGCCAATTCGGCCGGATTTTCGGGGCGACCGTGGCGCGCCAGGTATTCCGGTGCCGCCACCACCTGCAGGCGAATGCTGCCCAGACGACGCGCCACGTCGCCGGCCTCCAGGCGGCGCGTGATACGGACCGACAGGTCGATACCTTCCTCGATCAGGTTGATCCGCCGGTCGCTGAAATCCATGTCCAGCGACACCTCCGGATTGCGCTGCGAAAAATCGAGCAGGAGCGGCGCCAGCCGTTTCAGGCCGTAGCTCAAGGGCAGGCCGATGCGGATATTGCCGCGCGGCGTCAGGCGCTCTTCGGCAACGCCGGTTTCGGCTGACTCGACCAGGTTCAGGATGACCCGGCATTTTTCGAGGTAGGCGGTGCCAGCCGAGGTTAACGCCAGCCGACGGGTGCTGCGGGCCATCAGCTTGACGCCGAGGTGGCTCTCCAGTCCGGCGATCTGGCGGGTGACGACCGACCGGGCCAGGCCAAGCTGCTGGGCGGCGGCCGAAAAACTGCCCAGTTCGGCCACCCGCACGAAAAGTTGCATCGCATCCAGTCGGTCCATTGTTGCTTATTTGGCAATAGTAATTTGCCAATTGTCTACTATTTCGCTCCATAAAAACGGCCTACAGTGCATCCCATCGCTACCGGAGTTGCATCGATGACACAGCCTTCCCTCTTCGTGCCGCATGGCGCACCGACCTTTGCCCTGCGCCCGGGTGCCGCCGGCGCCGCCATTGGCGCGCTGGCCCGCTCGCTGCCCCTGCCGCGCGCCATCGTCATCATCAGCGCACACTGGGATACCGCCGTACCGACCGTCGGCCTGGCCGAACGTCCGGAAACCATTCATGACTTCTCGGGCTTTCCCGAGGAACTGTATGCCCTCCGTTATCCCGCCACCGGCTGCCGCGAGGCGGCCGAGGAGGTGATCGGGGCAATCCGCAACGCCGGCCTGCCGGTGGCCACCGACGCCAGCCGCGGCCTCGACCACGGCGCCTGGGTGCCGTTGCGCCTGATGTTCCCCGACGCCGAAGTACCGGTCATCCCGCTCTCCATCCAGAGCCGGGGCGGCCCGGAGCAGGCCTGGCAGCTTGGCCGCGCCTTGGCGCCGCTGAGCAGCCGAGGGTTCCTGGTCATCGCCTCGGGCAACATCACGCACAATCTGGCCGACTACCAGTTTGCTGCCCGCAATGGCGGCCGGGTGCCGGACTATGTGCGCGAGTTTGCCGACTGGGTCGCCGAGCGCCTGGCCACCGGCGATACTCCATCGCTGCTCGATTATCGCCAGCGGCGCCCCGATGGCGCCCAGGCGCACCCGAGCGATGAACATTTGCTGCCTTTGTTTGTCGCACTCGGGGCCGGCGGAGAAAATGCCACCGTCAATCGCTTCCACGCCGGCATCGACGATTACGTGATCGCCATGGATGCCTACGAATTTTTGCCAAAATAAGGAGCCGACCGTGGGATTTACCGCTAGCCGTGACTACACCGCAACCGCCAAGCTGCTGCACTGGCTGATGGCCGTATTGATCTTCGGCCTGCTGGCACTCGGCTTCTACATGCACGACCTGCCGCTGTCGCCGGACAAGTTGAAGCTCTATTCCTGGCACAAGTGGGCCGGCGTCACTGCCTTTGCGCTGCTGCTGGTCCGTCTGGCCTGGCGCGCCGGACATCGGCCGCCGGCCTTGCCCGACAGCATGCCGAAATTGATGCAGCTCGCCGCCCACGGCGGCCACCTGGCGCTCTACCTGCTGATGATCGCGATCCCGGTTTCCGGCTGGCTGATGAGTTCGGCCAAGGGCTTCCAGACCGTCTGGTTCGGCGTCCTGCCCATCCCCGACCTGCTCGACAAGAACAAGGAACTGGGCGACCTGCTGTTGCTGGTGCATAAGAGCCTGAACCTCCTCTTCGTCGCCGTGCTGGCCGGCCATATCGGCGCCGCGCTGAAGCATCATTTCATCGACCACGACGACATCCTGACCCGTATCCTGCCCCGCCACGCCAAGGAAAACTGACATGAAACGCATCCTCCTATCGCTCGCACTGGCTTCCGCAGTATCTGCCCAAGCCGTCGAATACAACCAGGTCCAGCCGGACAAGAGCGCCGTCAATTTCGTCTACAAGCAGATGGGCGTTGCCGTCGATGGCAAGTTCAAGAAGTTTTCCAGCCAATTGAGTTTCGACCCGGCCAAGCCGACCGCTGCCAAAACCGTTTTCGAAGTCGAACTGGCCAGCGTCGATACCGGTGCCCCGGAAGGCGACGACGAAGTAGCCGGCAAGCCGTGGTTCAACACAAAGGCTTTCCCGACCGCCCGCTTCGTTTCGAGCAGCGTCAAGGCGCTCGGCGGCAATCGCTATGAAGTCGCCGGGCAACTGAGCATCAAGGGCAAGACCCAGGCGGTCGTCGTTCCCGCCACCTTCACGCCGCAAGGCAATAGTGCGGTGTTCGACGGCGCCTTCACCATCCGCCGCGCCGATTTCTCGATCGGCGAAGGCGCCTGGGCCAAGTTCGACATCGTCGCCAACGACGTCCAGATCAAGTTCCGCATCACCGCTTCAGCCAAATAGCCCCCAACCACCACGGAGAATCACCATGAAGAAACAACTCGCCACCTTCGCCTTCGCCCTCGCTGCCGCCGCACCGAGCTTCGCCGCGCCGGAAACCTTCACGCTTGACGGCAACCACACCTTCCCGCGCTTCTCGTACAGCCACCTCGGCTTCTCGGTTCAGATGAGCCGCTTCGACAAGGCGACCGGCACCGTTGTCCTCGACAAGGCCGCCAAGACGGCCAGCGTCGACATCGTCATCGACACCAAGTCGATCAGCACCGGCTCGACGACCTTCAACGAGCACATCCAGGGCGAGGATTTTCTCGACACCGCCAAGTATCCGACCGCCACCTTCAAGTCGACCAAGGTCGTATTCGAAGGCGACAAGCCGGTCAGCATCGAAGGCAAGCTGACGCTGAAGGGCGTCACCAAGCCGGTCACCCTGAAGGTCACCAACTTCCTGGCCATGCCGCATCCGATGGTCAAAAAGGACGCCATCGGCGCCAACGCCACGACCACCGTCAAGCGCACCGACTTCAACATGGGCAAATATGCCCCCAACGTCGGCGACGAGGTGACTATCGACATCTCCCTCGAAGCGGTCAAGCAGTAAGCCGTCTCGCCGCCCCTCCCAAGCCGCCCCAAACCAGGGCGGTTTTTTTACGTCATGGGCGTGAAATATTTCACGTTGTCATATCGGTCCATCCGGCTACCATCCGCTCACCTCCGTCTCGAATGCCAGCGCAGCCCACCGATCCCATGAACCGCGAACTCCACAAAGCCATCGAACGGGGCGACCTCCCGGCGGTCGTCAGCGCCATCGAGCACGGCGCCGATGTCGAGGGCGCCGACATCCACGGCGCCTCGGGCTGGCCCTTGCGCACGGCCTGCTTCCGCGGCCATGCCGAGATCGTGCACGAACTAATCCGGCGCGGTGCCGACATTGGCGTGGCCAACGCCGACGGCATCGGCGCCCCGGTTCGCATGGCGGCCCGCGGCCAGCACTGGCACATCGTCGACCTGCTGCTGACCCATGGCGCCGAGCTCCCGCCGGACATCAAGCTTCCGCGCGCCAACCAAGGCGAGCGGCGCCAGCGACGCGAACGGCGAAGCAACAACTACGGACCGCCCAACGGTCTGAAGGAAAGGCGTTGCAGCGCCGAGCGCCGCGCCACCTTCGTCCGCGAAGTCGAACTTTCGGACGATCAATGGTCGGTCTATTTCGCCGAAACGCAGCCAAGGACGGTGCGGCTGCCCGAAAACCACGATCCGGCTTCGGTGATTTTCGAACGGGTACGCGATTAACTGCGCCGGGCAGCAAGGAAATACCTTTGCCGGTGGCTTTTACGCCAATGCTACGGTCGGCCCTAAAAAACGGCAAAAATCAGAATTTCATTGCCTGTCCAAGGCATTGGTGGATATCGCCCGGAGCGGGCGGCTCTCATCCGCTTGACCAGCCCCTCCCCGCCCCCACTTAAGCGAGCCTTAATCTAGGGTGAATACACTCGCTCGACCGTTCCCGGATCGAGCCATGTTGCCCAAACTTCACCTGTCACCGCTCATTTTCGCCGCAGCCTGCCACCTCGCCCTGGCCGGCGAATCGATCACCCTGCAAGCTGCCCAGCTCAAGGCGCTGGGCATCGAAACCGCGCTGGCCGCAGAACCGGGTTCCAGCGGCGGCCTGCTGCCGGCTCGCGTCCTGGTCCCCAACGGCCAGCTGCGTGTGGTGGCCGCGCCGGCCGGCGGCATGGTCGAAATGCTGGCCGTGGCGCCCGGTTCCACCGTCAAACGCGGCCAGGTCGTCGCCCATCTGGCCAGCCCGCAGGCCCTGGAACTGCAGCGCGATGCCCTGCAGGCCGACAGTCAGGCGGCGCTGCTGCAACAAAACCTGAACCGCGACGAACAACTGTTCGCCGAAGGCCTGATCGCCGAATCCCGGCTGCAGTCCGCCCGGGCCGCGGCCGCCCAGGCCGGCGCGCAGGCCAGCGAAAGGCGACAAGGCCTGGCGCTGGCCGGTGCCGCACCGGGCAAGCTGGGCGGCAAACTGGCGCTGACCGCCACCATCGACGGCGTCGTGCTCGAACAGGGCGTCCAGCTCGGCCAGCGCGTCGAAACCTCGGCCCTGATCTATCGCATCGCCAAACTGTCGCCGTTGTGGCTGGAGATCCAGGCCCCGCTGGCGCTGGCGGCCACGCTGCGCGAGGGCAGCCCGGTCAAGCTCGCCCGCAGCGAGATCGTCGGCAAGCTGATCGCCATCGGGCGTGCCGTCGACGCAGCCAGTCAGACCGTTCTGCTCCGGGCCGAAATCGGCCAGGGCGCCGAAACCTTGCGCCCCGGCCAGGTCGTCGAGGTCGAAATCGCCGGCCCGGCCGGCCAGCAGCAACGCCTGCCGGCGTCGTCCATCGCCCGCAACCAGGGTGCCACCCTTGCCTTCGTGCAGACGGCTGGCGACGACAAGGGCAGCACCTTCGCCGTCCGCCCGGTGCGCATCGTCAGCCAGGGCGGCGACAGCGTCACCGTCGCCGGCATCACCGCTGGCGAGCGCGTCGCCGTCAAGGGCGTTTCCGGCCTCAAGGCCATGCTGACCGGCGTTGGCAAGGAATGATCCTAGAAACCGCAGTTGACCGCTCATTGCAGTATGGGACGCCGAATGAACTTTGAATTTGCCAACTTCGACAAGGATCCCCCGATCAGTGAGTCCGCTACGCGCCCGCCGGTGTGCTCGGACCGGCACCTGGCTTTGTCGCTCCTCCTTGCAGGCATGAGCCTGCTGCGTCGTTGCTTCGCGCCATGCACCAGCCCGAGTACACCGGCGAGCGCGTCCAACTGCGGTTTCTAGGATAATGCTCGCCGCCCTGATCCGCTTCTCTTTGACCCAGCGCCTGTTACTGCTGGTGCTCACCATCATGCTGGTCGGCGCCGGTGTGCAGGCCTTCCTCGGCCTGCCGATCGACGCCTTTCCCGATGTCTCGACGACGCAGGTCAAGATCATCCTGAAGGCACCGGGCATGACGCCGGAAGAGGTCGAAACCCGCCTCGCCGTGCCGGTCGAGCAGGAACTGCTGGGCATTCCCCACCAGCGCCTGCTGCGCTCGACTTCCAAGTACGCGCTGACCGACATCACCCTCGACTTCGACGACGGCACCGACATCTACTGGGCGCGCCAGCAGGTCGGCGAACGGCTGGCCGCCGCGATGGACAACCTGCCGCCCGGCGTCACCGGCGGCATGGCGCCGATCACCACGCCGCTCGGCGAGATGTTCATGTTTACGATCGAGGGCGACCTCTCGCTGGCCGACAAGCGCGCCCTGCTCGACTGGGTGATCCGCCCGCAACTGCGCACCATTCCCGGCGTGGCCGACGTCAATAGCCTGGGCGGAGAGGTCCGCACCTTCGAGGTGGTGCCCAACCCGCAACTGCTGGCCGCCCGCGGACTGGCGCTGAAGGACCTGCAGGCCGTGCTGGAAGCGAACAACCGCAACGACGGCGCCGGCCGCCTGAACGATGGCGAAGAATCGCTGCTGGTGCGGGCCGAAGGGGCAATTGCTACGGTCGATGATGTAAAAGCCATCGTTTTGCAGGCCACGGATGGCAACATCGTTCGCGTCGCCGATGTCGCTACGGTCGGCCTCGGCGCTCTCACCCGCTACGGCGCGGTGACCAGGAGTGGCCAGGGCGAAGCGGTGCAGGGGCTGGTCCTCGGCCTGCGCGGCGCCAATGCCCAGGCCGTGGTGGCGGGTGTCAAGGCCCGGCTGGCCGAGATCGCCCCGACCCTGCCGCCCGGCGTCAGCATCGAAGCCTTCTACGATCGCAGCAACCTGGTCCAGCGCGCCGTCGGCACCGTTTCCAAGGCCCTGCTCGAAGCCATCGTGCTCGTCGTACTGCTGCTCCTCGCCTTTCTCGGCAACCTGCGCGCGGCGCTGGTCGTCGCCCTGATGCTGCCGCTGTCGGCGCTCGCCACCTTCATCCTGATGCGTTCGGCCGGACTGTCGGCCAACCTGATGAGCCTCGGCGGCCTGGCCATCGCCATCGGCATGCTGGTCGATGCGGCCGTCGTCGTCGTCGAAAACGTCGAGAGCCAGCTGGCCGACGCCCCCGACAACCTGCCGACCTTGCACCTGATCTTCCGCGCCGCGCGTGAAGTCGCGGCACCGGTCGCCTCGGGCATCGTCACCATCATCATCGTCTTCCTGCCGCTGCTCACCTTGCAGGGGCTCGAAGGCAAGATGTTCGGCCCGGTCGCGCTGACCATCGTCTTCGCCCTCGCCGCATCCCTGCTGCTGTCGCTGACCGTCGTGCCGGTGCTCGCCTCCTACATGATCCGGCGCGGCGCCCATCATGAACCCTGGCTGGTCAGG